>DATIMA010000253.1:0-6316 GCA_035475915.1 Bryobacteraceae bacterium | reverse complement strand
CACTTGCGGGTCTGCAAGGAATAGAAAATGAAAACGTAGCACCCGGGCCATCGTTCAGCGTTGCCCACAGGCGGCCGTTATGACGTTCAATGATGGACCGGCTCACGGAAAGCCCGATCCCCATACCCTCTTTCTTCGTCGTATGGAATGCTTCGAAAAGCTTGTCCATGTCTTGCGGAACGAACCCGCCCCCCACGTCCTTCACAGTCAGACGTACGTGATCGTCTCCATCCGGTTCGGTTTTGATCAGCAACTCTCTTGACCGGTCTTCGATATCGACCATTGCGTCAGAAGCGTTCCGGAGCAGATTCAGGATTACCTGCTGAAGCTGGACACGATCCGCCAGAACAGCCGGGAGCTTGTCGTCAAGCTCGGGCCGCAGAATGACACGGTTTCGCTGAAGCTCACTCAATGTCAGCGCAATCACCTCCTGCGTAGTCTCAGTCAGGTCGACCGATTCAACTACGAGGTCTCTTCCTCTAAAAAGGTCACGCAAACGTGTGATGACTTCAGAAGCACGATTGCCGTCGCGAATGGTACGCCGCACGGTTTCGCGAGCGCCTTCAATGTTGGGAGGCTCGGTGGCCAGCATCCGCGCGCAGGTGCTTGCGTTGGTGACGATACCGGCAAGAGCTTGGCTCACTTCATGTGCAATGGACGCGGTCAATACTCCCAGACTCGTGACTCTGGTTGCCTGAGCCAGTTCCGATCGCGCTTGGACGAGCGACTCTTCCGCATGGCGGCGCTTTGTCACATCCTGTACTGCGCCTGTGTAGACGGAGCCCCCGTCGTTATCTATAGCCCCGTGAGCAAGCAAGTGCAAATACTTGACCGAACCGTCGCGCATGAGCAGACGGTGCTCGTAATGGAGATCGCCGGCGTCCCGGCGCGCCCTGTCGACCATCTCACCCAACGTATGCAGGTCGTCGGGATGGACTCGCGTTGCAATGCGCTCCAGCGTAATGCGAAGACCCGGCTCAAACTCAAAGATCCGGTATAGCTGCTCGGACCACGTGATTTCGTCTGTAGCCACACGTCACGAAAAGCTGCCAATTCGGGCAAGCTGTTGGGCTTCCGCGAGAAAGGCCTGACTGCGCTCCAGTTCTCTTTCCTCGTGACGGAGCTTTTCTTCAGTCAACCTGCGTTCGATAATTTCGTTTCTGAGTTCTTCATTGGCTTTTGCAAGTTCTGCGGTTCGTTGCGCGACACGTCGATCGAGCTCTCGTGCGACTCGCTTCTGTTCGCTAAGGAGACGTGCGTGCTGCAATCCCATAGCCGCCTGGTTTGCAGCTACGTCGAGGAGAAGTCTCTCCGTTTGCTCCGGGAAACCGGGCTTCTCGCACCCGGCGGCAACGACGCCAATCTCACCCTGAGCGCCCAGTCGCACGGACGCTACGCGAAAATCGGCGTTTCCAATCGATACGCGCGCGATGGAGGGCCATTTCAGCGGCGCATTCCCTCGCGACGCATCGAGTGCGACGCCGAACTCTCGTGCTGAGTCCGTTGATTCCAGCAGTTCACTTCGCCGCATCATCTCGATCGAAGGCCCGCCGTCCGGATCATTTAAGCGAACGAACACGAACGCAAGCTGGAGGAGCCCAAGCAGCGCGTCTAACAAAGTGCTGACAATCTGCTGCGGCTCGCCGCCCGCCCACAAAGCAGGAAGTGCCATGATCCCAACCAGATCGTTCAGACAGCCGCGTAGTCGCGTCACTTCCTCGGTGGGGCTTTCGAGCATCACGTTCACCTCAGACCGTGATGCGGCGCGCGGTCTGCCTTCCTTTCCGCGCTCGAAATTCGGGCAGAAACCGCTCCGGTGGGATAAAGAACGGGTTCTGCCGCAGAATTCCGCCGATGATGACGACCGGATGTGTTCGCATGAAGTCGATCACGGTGTCGCCGCTGAACTGCGCCAAATGGTAAGTGCAGATGACCGCGTCGTCGTGATGCCGCCAAACATCGTTGACACGGGATTCGAACTCAATCAGGTTATCGAGGTGGGTACGGCCTTCCGCCGCCCAGTCCATGCGGCAGACGATGCGGCTGAGCGGAAACCTACCCTTGGCATGGCCGCTGGCTGCCTGCTCGAATACCTCCAGCATCCGATCCTGATCGAAGCGGCCGTCTCGAAGATACGTCTCGGTGCTCGTTCGAAGATCGAATTGGCCCCGGTGCTGCGCGGCCGCGGTATCGATTCCCACGGCGCTCAGGCGCCGCAAATGATCTACACGCTGATCCGGGTTGACGACGTGGATGGCGCTGTCGCCGCACTCGAAGCCTTCCTTAATGAACGGTAGCAGCACGCGATACTCCTCATCGTCGCTATTAAATAACGCGCAGACGTGCCGTACTTCACCGAGTTCAGAGCCGGCAAGCGAAATTGGCGGCACAGATGTTTTCATGCGACCTCCTGTCTGGATCGCTCGCCTGTTCGCACTCTGCCTGAGTTGCACCTGAAGCTAGAGTGCGCCATTTCAAGCTTGACGCCTATCAGACCTTAGTATTGACCCTTTACCATCGTCCGATACTTTAGTCCAATTGTTTCGCCGCGAAAGGTCTGGCTTAATTGCAACTGGATGGCAAGTTCAGCCAACAAACGCAAAGGAGAAAACAAACATGAAAATACTCATGGTGCTGACATCCCACGATCAACTGGGCAACACCGGCCGCAAGACCGGCTTCTGGCTTGAAGAGTTCGCAGCCCCGTACTTTGTTTTCAGGGATGCGGGCGTACAGCTGACCCTCGCCTCACCGAAAGGAGGGCAGCCACCGCTCGATCCGAAGAGCGATTTACCGGAAAGTCAAACACCCGCGATGAGCCGGTTCAAGCAAGATCCAATAGCCCAGAAGGCACTTTCCCAGACGGCCAAGCTTGCCGACGTTAAATCGCAAGATTACGATACAGTCTTCTATGTGGGCGGGCACGGTCCAATGTGGGATCTCGCTGAAAGCCAGGTTTCCATCGCTCTACTTGAGTCCTTCTACAATTCCGGCAAGCCGATCGCTCTGGTCTGTCATTCTCCCGGCGTGCTTCGCCATGTGACGTACCAGGGCGCGCCGCTAGTAAAAGGAAAACGGGTGACGGGCTTTACGAATGGCGAGGAGGAACAGGTGCAGCTCACGCACGTTGTTCCATTCCTCGTCGAGGATGAGTTGACGCGACTGGGCGCCACGTTTGAGAAACTTCCCAACTGGCAGCCGTTATCCATCATTGATGGCCGTCTCATCACCGGACAAAACCCGCCGTCCTCGACCATCGCAGCTCAAAACCTCATGAACGTACTCGTTGCGGAGAACGCAGCCTCGGTATCTACTTAACTTCGACGCAGTCATCGGCCCGTCCCCGTATGTGTGCCGGCGGCTGCTCAGAGCGAAAGGTCATTTATGTCGGGCAAAAAAACAGCCATCGTAACTGGAGCATCGGGAGGTATTGGCGCGGGTTTAGTCGAAGCATTTTTGAGAGAAGGCTATAACGTCGTCGCGACTTCTCGTGAACCCAATCGAAAGGTGACTATCTCCGGCAATTTAGTTCTGCTCGATGGCGACATCGGCAAGCAGGAAACTGCGGGCCAGGCGGTCGAAGCCGCAATCAACAACTTCGGAACTATTGACGTTTTGGTGAATAACGCCGGCATCTTCCTAACCAAGCCTTTCACCGATTTCACTACCGCGGACTTCGACGCGCTCGTTTCGACCAATCTGCTTGGATTTTTCTACATCACGCAGCGGGCCGTAAGAGAGATGCTGAAACAAAACTCGGGATGCGTTGTGAGCATCACTGCGGCGCTTGCCGATCGGCCAATCGCCGGCACGAATGGATCGATTTCGATGATTACGAAGGGTGGGTTGAATGCAGCGACCAGGAATCTCGCAATTGAGTATGCAAAAGACGGCATCCGCTTCAATGCCGTAGCCCCCGGCGTCGTGGACACACCAATGCACCGCAACGGTTCCGGCAAATCGACCTTGGACCCGGCGATAAAGAAGGCGACGGTAAAGGATATTGTGGATGCCGTGTTGTACCTGGCACAGGCGGATCATGTGAGCGGGGAAATTCTCTATGTGGATGGCGCCGCTCCGGCTCGTCGTTGGTAGGTACCCATGCCGCAATTGCTTTCCGTGAATGTCGGCCTGCCGCGCGACGTGACGTGGAACGGCAAAACTGTCCGTACTGCGATCTGGAAGATTCCGGTTGACGGACGGCGAATGGCGCGCAAACTCGATATCGACGGCGATGCGCAGGCCGACCTCGCCGGCCACGGAGGGGAGCATCGCGCCGTATTCGTCTACCAGATGGATTCCTACCATTACTGGCAGCGGTTTTTAGGCCGCAACGATTTTACTTTCGGCCAGTTCGGAGAGAACTTCACCGTGGACGGACTCTCTGATACCGAGGTCTGTATTGGCGATCGGTACCGCATCGGTAATGCGGTATTTGAAGTGACACAGCCGCGCGTAACGTGCTACCGCGTCGGCATCCGCATGAATGAACCTCGGATGCCGGCGCTTCTCGTCGCACATCACAGACCAGGATTTTACTTTCGGGTGTTGCAGGAGGGAGAAGTCGGGGCGGGTGACGAGATTCAAAAAATCAGTGACGGTCCAGAGCGAACCAGCGTTGCCGAGATTGACGCCCTCCTGTATTTGCCCGGACACTCTCGCGAACAATTGGAACGAGCGCTACGGATTCCTGCCCTCAGCAAAGGTTGGCAGAATTCGTTCCAAACAATGCTCCAACAGGACTCTAGCTCCAACGCTGCGATTGGGAACTCGGGGCTTGCCTATGAAGAGCAAGCACCCGCATGGCCCGGCTTTCGACAGATGCGAGTGGCAAATATAAATAAGGAAAGCGCTAGCGTAACTTCCTTCATTCTGTCGCCAATGGACGGGCAGCCCCTTCCTCTCTTTCCGGCGGGTCAGTTTGTTGTTTTGCGCTTGCATCTCGACCCGGATAAACCGGCAGTTCTTCGCAGCTATTCGCTATCTGATCTGCCGGCAGCCGACCATTTCCGCATCAGCGTCAAAAGTGAATCGAATGGGACCGGAAGTTCATTTCTGTGCACCCGTGCCCGCGTAGGCGATGTATTGGATGTTAGTGCCCCACGCGGAAGCTTTACTCTGCTTTCCAGCCAGAATCCAGTGGTTCTCCTGAGCGCTGGAGTGGGCGCAACACCCGTGATGTCGATGCTCCACGCGCTTGCTGCTGAAGGATCGCACCGAGAGATCTGGTGGATCTATGGAGCGCGCAATCGCGCCGACCATCCGTTTGCGGAAGAATCGTGTTTATTACTGAAACAGCTCTCTCGCGGACGAGGATACATCGTGTACAGCAGGCCCGCTGCAACCGACCGCCTCGGCACAGACTTCGATGCGCCGGGGCACATTGGCATAGCTTTGCTAGAGAGAATTGGGGTGTTACAGCGCAGTGATTTTTATCTGTGTGGCCCATCTTCGTTCTTGCAGAATATGCGCGATGGGCTGCGAAACTGGGGTGTGCATGCCGACGATGTGCACACGGAGATCTTCGGCTCACTCGAAGCGATTACTCCCGGCATGGCGCAGGTTAATCACACGCCTCACCTGCCATTAGGCGCGCCCGGATCTGGCCCCCCGGTCTCATTCGCGCGGAGCGGCATCACCGCGTCTTGGGATCCGAAATTCGCGAGCTTGCTTGAACTGGCGGAAGCGTGCGACGTTCCGGTCAGATGGTCGTGCCGGACTGGAGTCTGTCACACCTGCATGACTGGTCTGATTGCCGGATCGATTGTTTATTACCCTGAGCCGCTGGAGAGGCCAGCTCCTGGAAGCGTGCTCATATGCTGTTCCCAACCAAACACAGATGTCACTCTGGACCTTTGAGAGAAACGGGAGGAATCCAATGCGTTCTGATATTGTGCCCGGCGGCATTTTCCCCGACTACGAACTGCCCGATCACACGGGCAACCCGCGCAAGCTCAGTAAACTACAGGGGGACGATCCACTGATCCTCACGCTCGCGCGCGGCCACTACTGCCCAAAAGAACACCAGCAGCATTTGGAACTCGCCGCCTTTTACCCGAAGATCGCGGTGGCGTACACTCAGATCGCCACGATCGCCACCGACGATCACCATACGCTGCAGGAGTTCCGCGCGTCCGTGGGCGCCCAGTGGAGAGGCATGGAATGCGGGTGATTTCTCGCGTTTCCACGGGTGGAACAAGCATGCGAGTCCGGAATCGGCCTCGATTGCATCGAGGAATAACACCGCCAAGCGCGGGAACTGAATCTCAGGAGACCTTCGCGAATGTTCCCGCAACTCGCCCGCTTCACCGACCTC
>DATIMA010000252.1:0-13013 GCA_035475915.1 Bryobacteraceae bacterium | reverse complement strand
TGTAGCCGTCACTATATACTGACCCTGCATGGCCATCCGGGCAACTAGCAATGGGGAGCAGCAGCGTCTCGCCGAAGACGAATCCCGCATCAAGCACTGGAAACGTTGGGGTCCTTATCTTGCAGAACGCGCCTGGGGCACCGTGCGCGAAGACTATAGCCCGAACGGGACCGCTTGGGAGTACTTTCCGCACGACCACGCCCGCTCGCGCGTGTACCGGTGGACCGAAGACGGCATCCTGGGTATCTGCGATAACCATCAATATCTCTGCTTCGCGCTCGCTTTCTGGAACGGTAAAGACCCGATCTTGAAGGAGCGCCTTTTCGGACTCACCGGCAATGAGGGGAATCACGGCGAGGACGTGAAAGAGATCTATTACTACCTCGATGCCACTCCCACTAACTCCTACTTAAAAGGGCTTTATAAGTACCCTCAGGCTGCGTTTCCATATGACCGGCTCGTGAGCGAGAACAGGCAGCGGACTCGTCAGGATCCTGAATTTGAGTTGGAAGATACGGGCATCTTCAACGAGAGCCGGTATTTCGATATTTTTGCCGAGTACGCAAAGAACGATGTCGACGACATGCTGATCCGCGTTACCGTCGTGAATCGCGGACCCGAAACCGCGAGCATGACCTTTCTTCCGACGATCTGGTTCCGGAACACCTGGAGCTGGAGCTCCCACTCCGGCGCTACCGCGAAGCCGGGCCTCAGGAAATCGGAAGCATCGGCCATCGAAGCCAGGCATCCGGCCCTCGGAACATTTGTTCTTGAACTGGATGCAACTCCGGAACTGCTGTTCACCGAGAACGAGACCAACACGGAACGTATTTGGGGATGGCGCGGTCAAAACGTTTTCTATAAAGACGCATTCAATGAATTTCTGATCCACCGGCGTTCTGATGCTGTCAACCTGCAGCATCAAGGCACAAAGGCCTGCGCGATTTATCCGCTGACGCTCGCGAGCAAGCAACGCGCCATTTTGCGTTTCCGGCTTGCCCGCGCGGGTTCGCCCGAGCTGGCGCGGGACGCTTGGGACAAAGTCTTCGATCTGCGCATTCAGGAAGCATCAGAGTTTTATTCGCGTTTATCGCAAGGCCTAAGTGACGAAGCGCGGCAAGTTCAACGCCAGGCTTTTGCCGGCATGTTCTGGAGCAAGCAGTACTACCACTACGTGATCGAGACCTGGCTGAAGGGCGATGAGACCATGCCAAAGCCACCGGAACAGCGGAAGCAGGGTCGAAATCACAAATGGATACAACTCTTCAACGAAGATGTGATTTCCATGCCGGACAAGTGGGAATACCCATGGTATGCAGCCTGGGATCTCGCGTTCCACATGATCGCGATTGCGCCAGTTGACCCGGACTTCGCGAAAACTCAGCTCTCGCTCTTTCTGCGCGAATGGTACATGCACCCGAACGGGCAAATCCCCGCGTACGAGTGGGCCTTCAGCGATGTGAATCCTCCCGTGCATGCCTGGTCAGCCTGGCGCGTGTTCAAAATCGATCAACGCATGAAAGGAAAACCGGACCACACCTTTCTTGAGAGCGTATTTCACAAACTGTTGATGAACTTCACCTGGTGGGTGAATCAGAAGGATTCCGAAGGCGCAAATATCTTCGAGGGCGGATTTCTCGGGCTCGACAACATTGGACTATTCGACCGGGATGCGGTGCTGCCCAAAGGCTGGCTTCTGGAACAATCCGACGGGTCCAGTTGGATGGCGATGTACTGCCTCAACATGCTGAAGATTGCGCTTCAGCTTGCGACCGTAGACGCAACTTATGAAGACATCGCAAGTAAATTTTTCGAGCACTTCCTGTATATAGCGGACGCTATTAACCATCATGAGGGCACAGGTTTGTGGGACGAAGAAGACGGATTCTATTACGATCGCCTGCGCATAACCGATGGGAAACATACCTTGATGCGAGTTCGTTCACTGGTCGGCGTGGTCCCAATCTTTGCCGCCGATACACTTGAGGCGCAGACCGTAGATCGACGTCCGGGTTTCAAGAAGCGGATGCAGTGGTTTATTGACAACCGCCCCGACCTTACGGAAGGGTTGGCCTCCATGACGCACGGCGGAATTGAGCAGCGCCGCCTGCTTTCCGTGGTTAACCGGACGCGCCTGGAACGGATGCTGCAGCGCATTTTTGATGAAAGCGAGTTTCTCTCGCCCTTTGGCATCCGCTCCGTTTCGCGCTATCACAAGGACCATCCGTTCGTTTTGCCGTTAGACGGAATGAAGCTCAAAATCGGTTATGAGCCGGCCGAATCCGAAACGGGAACGTTCGGCGGTAATTCAAACTGGCGCGGTCCGGTATGGTTCCCGATGAACTTTCTGCTGATTGAGGCGCTGCAGCGGTTGGACCATTATTACGGCGATTCGTTCACGCTGGAGGTCCCCGCGGGCTCCGGGCAGCGGGTTAGTTTGCGGCAGGCAGCACGGCTGCTCTCGCGTCGGCTTTGCGCGTTGTTTCTGCCCGGCGAGAACGGACGCCGGCCGGCCTATGGCGATAATTCGCTGTTTGACAACGACCCTCAGTTTCGCTGCTACACCCTGTTCTATGAATATTTTCACGGCGATTCCGGCAAGGGCCTCGGAGCCAGCCACCAGACGGGTTGGACCGGCTTAGTTGCGAAACTTCTGCAGCAGAGCGGTGGCGGATTGTAGCCTCATGATTCATTGTGTTGGGGAACAATTCACTCCCCGCTCCGCTTTCCGTCCTTCAGAACCACAGCAACTCCGTCGCGGTCCCAATGTGTTCCCGTGAAGCTGTTATTCATGTCTCGCAGAACTTCGCTTGCTCGCGCAGTTTCGAACGGTGAATTCCCCGCGTACACCACGACCATGTGGCCGGCATCCAAAGGATTCTTTGCGGCATATACGACCGCGTTCCGTTCGGAGGCGTAGGTTTTGCCGTCTACGTTGAACGCTGCCTGGTGATACTGCAGCCCGATTTGATCGCTCCACTGGGCAAGCGCCGAATTGCTTTCCGGGCGGCCGATAAAGATGATGTCATCGTGCGCGAGAACGGATTCCGGAACTTCGAAATCTTTGTAGATTGTCATTTCCCGCTGCCCGCGTTCACGGAATTCGGCTTGCACCTGCTCAGCCACATACCGGTTCGTTCCGGCTTCGCGCACGGTTCCGTACACGACGGCCGCTGCTGAGAGCCTTCGTGCGATGTCGCGGGGAAGATAGGCGGGGCCGTTTCCGGTCTTGGCAGGTTCGTATTTCGCGCTGGCCATATCGAGGAACGACTGTGCGGTCACCGGCTTCGTGGTGTTGGCGTCGAAGTAGCGATTCATAAGCGCCAGGAAAGCATCATCGCCCATCTTGCGCCGCAGCGAGTCAAGGAAAAGCACGCCTGCGCTCTGCTGCGTGCTAAATCGATTCCGTGGTGTGTCGGGCGAGAGCTTCAGGCCACGATAGCGGACCTTTTCGGCTTCGATTGCCTGATCGACATCAGGCGATTGCAGCAGCCGGTAATAAGCCGCGCTCCCCGCGACAAACCAGGTATCCGCATCGGACGCCGGGAGGAGCCAGCCCTTCCAAAGCTTGTCCGTTTGGTCGTGCCATGAAGCGGGCGCGGGCTTATCGCTCTTCTTCGCCTCGGGAGCCTGCTGCCCCGCGCGCTCGTTCGCCGCAATGGCGGCCGAGAGAGCTTCCGAAGGCTGCGTCGTTAGCAAATAATACCCGCCAGGGAAAAGGCCGTGGTTCGATTCGCGCGCCGGTGCAACGCTCTCGTTCGGGCGTCCGAACTCCGCCCAGACCATCATGTGATTGGCCATATCGGACGTGATGACCTTGGCATCCATTGTGCTGGAAGAGACCAATGGCGCGCTGTCGTAAGCCTTGAATCCGAACTGCTCGTCAATCTGTCCTTTGTACTTCTTGTAAAGATCGGTCCAGGCAAGATCGCGTGGACCGGGCACGTACGGAATGTACTCCGGCGTCCCCTTCGGATCGGGCATCAGCTCCAGATTGAGAGCTAGATCCTTTGCATTGTTATCTCCCCAGTAGAAGCCGGGCGTGCCGCCGAACCACTCATTTTTTGAGCTGCGCCACAGCTTGGTATGGTTTGTGCCCAATTCGAACATGGCGATTTCGTTGTTCTTTGCGTCGCCTATGATCCATTCGTTCGTGTACAGGCCATTATTGTGCGTCCCGAGTTCTTTCAAAACTTCATCGATGTTGCCTCCGTATTGAATGGCCCTGCGCGCGCGGAAAGCAACCGGCGTGCCGTGCACATTGAAAGGCGTCTGAGCGATCGTCGTTTCGGTAAGGACCATGCCCGCATCGTTCTGATACCAGTCGGTTCCGCTTTCGATGCCGCCGGGATAACTCTGGATCAGCATGCGATGGCCGGTCTCCGGTTTGATATCGAGCATGACGTTCGTCTGCTCCGCCAGCGTCTGCGGCCACCAGGTGACATGCCCGATCACCATCTTCCCGTCGCGCGTGGCGGGGCCGGTAGCCGCGAAAGCGCTGCAGTGGTCGAGAGCAGAGTCGTGTTTGCCGGCGTAAGAGGGCAAGTCGAACCGGGCGCCTTCCAGGCCGGTGGGCGTCACCGGCATAGCCGAGGCTAATTCGCCCATTTCGACCGTCGTGTTGGCAAGCACGATATCAATCAGGTCCAGCTTGCGATCCAGGAATTTTGCTCCGGCCGCGTTCGCTCCATCCGCAATGCCGCGCATCTCTTCCAGAAGTTCGCGATCGAATCCTCTGAGGAACAGCGCATCGGTAGCCGTCCGGTACTGGTTCCATGTCTTCAAATCAGCCTTGCCCGCAAGTTCGATCGCGCAACGGGTGAGATACTCGGGAATCTCCTTCGCCATCAGATAGCCATGCTGGTACCCGCGATCATAGGGTTTGCCTTCGATATGCAGGTAGATCCATCCGGCGGCGGGATAGCGGTAAGCCGGGCCGAACGTGCGAACCGCGTCAGCCGCGGGCCAGTTTCCGGCAGACGATGCTTCGTCGATACTGACATCTTCGAACCACGCTTTGCCCTGCACTGCCCCGCCCTTTCCGGCTGTCAGCAGGATGTGATCCTCGGCGCGCGACGCGACAAAGCGAAGCGAGAGATGCGTCCAGTCCCGCGTGCCGCCCGCCGATGCCGAATGCACATCGAAGGGCATCGACTCCATCGTGAGCGCCGCGCCCGATGCGATCGGAGAACGACCGATATCTTTGACCGTGAGATTTTCGGTTCGCACCCAGCCGCTGAGTTCATACGTTTTGCCGATGCTGAGATGAATGGGGCTCGAGCGCGCCTCGGCATCGCTCGAACTGCCGGCTTCCAAGCGCAGCGATGGACGGTTGTTGTGGCGGACCGATGCGTCGGCGGCGGCTGTACCGCGTATGGCTGTCCAGGCGCTATCCGGTTGATCTTGAAAGAGAGCTGTCGCCCCCTGTAAACTGACGGTGGCGCATAGGCAAAGAATGGTACGAATCACGGCAACCTTCCTTAGCTATAAAGCGTATCGCGTTATCGGTGCAGAAACGGGCCGGAGCTGCGGAGTACGCCGCGCTTGGCTTCGATATTTTCGGGGAAAGCTTTAAGGAAGCGTACGTAAGTTTCGTGTGCGAGCCCTAATTGGTAATTAGCGGCATAAAGCCGGGCGAGATCCTGGTAAGGAGCTACCAGGAAAGGATCGAGCTGCAATGTCTTCTCGAGATATTTGATCGCCTTCTGATTATCTCCGGCGTTTTCCGCCGCAAGAGCCATGTCATCGTAAACCAAAGCTGAATTGGGTTCCGCGGCAAGCGCTTTGTCGAATAAGGCCTCCGCGCCTGCCTCTGCTTTTGTCCCACTTATAATCTGGCCCATTGCCCTCAGCAAAACCGGATCGTTCGGAAAATCATTGCGCGCCGAAAATAACAGCTGATAACCGCGGCCAATGAACGGAAGCAACTCCAATTGCCTGCCGACCCGTGCATAGGCAAGGCCCAAATTGCGTTCCGCAAACCGGGGCGGCGGATCGTGCCACGGTACCAGCTCATCTTCATTCGTCGCCGGGGCGCTGCCGTTCACAAGGGACGCGGCACGCAGTGCCGTGAGTTCTCGCGGGGTATAGATGGCGATGCGATGGTCGGTGAAGATGGTGTGCCCGCCTCGGCCTGCCGGCAGCCGCGGCATGTGGCAGGCAAAGCAATCCTGATTGGGCTTGGGATGCGATGTCAAAAGCGCCGCACCGTGGCAGTGGAGGCAGCGGGCACGAAAATAGGCAACTGGATTCTTCGGGAGCGCATGCGGATCGTGGCAGCTGCCGCACCAGAGCTTATCCCCACTCTTCTGCGCACATTGACTCAACGCGAGTTGCTGCGACTGGCTGATGATCGTGAGAGCGTTCGGGTTCGCAGAGCGTCGCGACGACTGATAAACGTAAACCGAGTAGGCGTCTTCGAGGTTCTCACCAGCGTGAAAATCAGTAATCTGCTTGCCAGGATTCGGAATGCGCACTTCGCCGCCCAAATGGCACTGCTCACAAACGCTGTCGCGGGCGCGTGGCGGGAGCTTTCGAGGATTGATGATCGATCCTGGTATGGGCTTGCGCAGGTGCGCCGTCGCGGGCCCGTGGCATCGCTCGCAACTAATCGCTTCCGCTGCAAACGGCGGGTTGCGGTAGGCGTTTAACGTGCCGGCTATCGGAAGCGCCTCCCCGACATGGCAAAAGAGACACTGCGGACGGACAGCCCGGTAGAAATCCGGAGCCTTCAAATTGTCGTACCCGGGTGACATTCCCCATCCGGACCCTGCGTAATAGCTCAACGGCGATTCGAACAGGTGGTCACCAACCTGAATGACATAGGAGACGGCATGCGCTCCGGAGCCGACCGAGTAGGCTATGGAGTACTGCGACGCGAGACCGTCACGCTCCATCCGCTGGGTCATGTGATCGGTCGATGAACGAATGGTGAAGCGAGTGCCGGAAGCGCTGTGGTAGAAGGTGCCGGAAGGTCCCCGTTCAGGCGGTCCCATGGAATGGGCCATCGGCGTCGCGAGGAAACCCTGCACTTCTCTGGGGTGACAGCCGGCACAGGGCTGCCCGGAAAACGCGGGGACGGCGCACACGATGACCAGGCTTGTGGCAGTGAGCAGACGGCCTTTCTTGAATCCGCGTCGTGGCCTCATGGAACCACGCTATTCTAATCCACCCCGCGCCGCGACCACTTGCGCATCCAGATGAATTCCCAATCCGCCGGCGGCGACTCCGACGAAGTCGACGGCGGCGGCGAGGAGGGCCGTTTCAGTAAGCGGTTGGCGGATTGAGGGCGAACGGCCCGTGCGGGTAGCGGTCCGAAATGCCAGAATTCTTTGGGGATCTCCGCCTGCAGGCAACAGCGGCGGATCATCTTCTGAGCTTCCACATATCAAAGGTGATGCGTAGGTCAGTGCTCTACCGCGCGATCCGATCCTTTTCCGATGTCGCCCTCACGATCGTCGCTTCATTATGCTGACAACAAATCCGAATCGAATTACAGATGGATGCCGAGTTCCCGTTCCTAATCCGTCAACCGCGACAGACGAGGATTCCTGCGATTTTCGAACTGGCATGGATACGAGCCGCATCTCCGTGCCGGAAGTTCATACATCCGTGCGGTAGCATAGCGTTCGACAGCGCAATTCGCAATCTCACTGTTGCTGGCACATCTTGGAGATGGAGACCGGAGGAATTCATATGCGTCAACCTAAGAGGATACTCACGACCGGTCTCTTGATTGGGATAGCAGCATTCGCCGTTCCCGCACACGCTTCCACACTGTGGTCCTGGAACTATTCCGGCGTCGGCATCACAGCGAGCGGCACATTTACTACGCTTGACAGCCCCGATGCACAGGGAGGCTATCTCATAACCGCGATAGCCGGAACCCGCAATGGCCAGACCATCACCTCACTGCAGCCCACAGGAACATGGATTCCCGGCAACGAGCCATATGCGGTGGACAACCTGGTGTCTGCAGGTCCCGGGCCGCAGTTGACAAAAGCAGGTTTCGGCTTTGCACTCGCCGACGGCACCTACTCAAACCCCTTCTACGCAGATTTCCTGCCCATGCCTGGGTACCTGGAGTTCTACTCGATGCCCGATTCGGATTCATCAACGGAGCTTGCAGTCGCCTTTTCCGCCACTTTGGTGTCGACGCCGGAACCGGGGACGTTCGCGCTATTGTTGCTTTCCGTTCCGCTTTGCTACATCCCCGGAGTTCTGATGAGGGCCAAGCCGCAGCAAGATCGCTGACTGGCTGCATCTCGCAAGGGTTGGCGTACTCTCGTTTAGGCGAATTTCGAATCCTATTTCAGGCGTCCAATCGAACGTCACAACGTATCAAAGGTATAATCGCTCGAATCCGAAAGAACGCCATTCATGTTGCCAGCCTATCTTTCTAAAGCTGTACCGAACCCGGCCTCGAACCGTGCGCCTTGGTACAAGAACACCGCGCCGACATATGCAGGCGTTTTTCTGTGGGTCGTTTTCTACCGCGAGATCGCCTCCGGCACGCTCGACCTGGCCGGAATCGGCCTGTGCCTGCTCGCTCTGCTCGTGGCCGGCCTCATCAGCTACGCGCTCTTTTATCGCATCCCGGCCACCCTCGGCATGAAGACCGGCTATCCGCTCTACGTGGTCGGCAGTTCCACTTTCGGCGCCCGCGGCGGCTACCTGATGCCCGGCATCTTGATGGGTTTGCTCCAGGTCGGATGGATGTCCGTCAACGCGTTCGTGGCTACCGCGTTTCTACTGACCGCTTTTGGCTCGAAAGCAGGACCGGGAAGCCTGCCATTCGGAATCATCGCCGCCGTATGGGCCTTGGCCCTCGGATACGTAGGCGCCAAAGGGATCCAGTATCTCGCCCGATTCGCCTTGTTTCTAAACGCCATCCCCTTGATCATGATTCTGGTTGTGTTCGCACGGAATGTCGGAGGCGTGACCGGCTATACCCCGGCCCACCCCAGCCCCTATATAGGTTTCATGATGATGATCCAGATTGTGGTCGGCTTCTTCGCGACAGCCGGTGCAGCCGGCGCGGACTTCGGCATGAACAGCAGAGATGCCCGCGACGTTCGCTGGGGCGGCTTGGTCGGTATTCTGATTGCCGTACTGGTGGCGGGTGGGCTGCCGTTACTCTCCGTTGCCGGCGCGCATGTGCTCTACGGTGTTCACGACTTTCGCTTCGATTCCGCAATTGCCCAAACCGGCAGCTTTGCCGCCGCGGCTTTCTTCCTGTTTGCGATCGCCTCTATTGTCCCCATGTGCTTCTCTTCGTTCATCGCCGGAAACAGCTTGGCGACCATGATTCCGGGCGTGCCGCGGACCACTTCCACCATGATCGGAGCCGTGGTGGCGGCGATACTCGCAATCACCGGAGCCGCGGCCAACTTAATCGGCCTGTTCACCATCATCGGCGCCTCCTTCGGTCCCATTTGCGGCGCCATGGCGGCGGACTATTGGCTATCGGGCAAAAGGTGGGCCGGTCCCCGCCAGGGAATCAACTGGGCGGGCTACGTAGCCTGGGCGATCGGATTCATCGTCGGCATTTTGCCGTTTCTCCCCATTTCTCCGGAGGCGAAACCCTATGTCCAGCCGGCCGCCGTATACAGCTTCATCGTCGGTTTCGTCGTATATGCAGTTCTGGCAAAGTTGGGCCTTCAGCCGAAGGTGGTCGCCGGCGTAACTGTCCCTGTCCCCCAGCAAGCCACCGCACCCTCCGTACCGCCTGGAATCTAATCATTAGCCACGCCGGTAACGTTAGGGAGGCGGAGGTCGACTTATCGGGGCTCAAACTGATGAATTCTGGAGCCCGCTGCGTAAACGACGGCTTCCGCTCGATAGATTACGCTCGCTTCAGACGCTCAGGGACTTCAGGTAAGGCACGCTCAGCGGCATCAGCGCCGGATCCTCTTCAAGCTCGACGAAATAGTTCTTCACGCCGCCTGTTTTTGCGGCTGTAAACACGGCCTTCCAATCCACCACGCCCTTGCCCAACGCAACCTGGCGGAAGCCAGACTTCGTGGAGGCGTCCTTCACCCAGTCCTGGCAATGCATGGAGAGGAAGCGGCCCGGATATTTGTGGAAGTAGGTCGCCGGATCGTAGCCCTCCTGCAAGGTAGAGACCTGAAACTGCAGCTTGGTGGTGGTGGGATTGAGCTCGGCAATCATCATGTCGTAGACCGGTTTGCCGTCGATGTATTTGGAGACGAAGCCTTCATTGTGCAGTAATGCGGTGATACCTGCGGCGTGAGCCTTCTCGGCAAAGGCATTGAAGGGCTCGACGTAACGTTTCACGTGGTCGACTGTCTCGGTGCCCTTAGAATCGAACGGTCCCAGCGCGGCGATGGCCATCTGCGTCATGCCGAACTCCTTCGCATAGGCGATGCTCTTGTCCGTCTTTTCAAAGAGCTCGTCCGCCGCCCAGTGCGCGGAAATGCAGCCCAGTCCCCAGTCGTTCAGCATGCGCCGCAACTCCTGCGGCTTGTATTTCTGGAGGCTCGAAAATCGGAGTAGCCGTACGGCGAGCACAGCTCAATCTGAGTGAACCCTGCTGCACGCAATCCCTTCATGGTGCCGGCGAAGTCCGTACTAATCGATTTGCGCACAGGATAGGTCTGGCAGCCGATCGGCAGGCCAAGCGGATTTGCGAATAGATATCGCGTGCCGGTGAGGAGAGCCGAAGCAGCAGCCCCTCGCATGAGAAACATTCTGCGATTCATCGCGTGCATGATCCCTTCTTAAGCAACAGAAAAAACTATAGCACCTGCAGGAAGGCTGCTTATGGTCGCCATTTCGGGGTCACTGGTATCATCCCGCGTATGCGAGCTCTTGATCCAGGCTAGAGACCGCTTCTTCGAAGCGCGCGTGCCGCTGCGGACGATGGGTGTCGTCAATGCGCGTCAAACGAAAATCACGATCGGCGATGCGCAGTGGCCGAAGAGCGCGATCTTCAGTCTTGAAGCGCAGCAATATCGATAGGGATCGATTCGGCGAGCGATGTCCAGCAAGGGTCAGAGATCCTTAGCAGGATGCCGAAAAAGGCAAAGAACCCCTTGCTGACGCGCCCGGTTCCGAAAGTTGTGTCCGGGTTTGCAGCAGTTACAGAACCGCGACCGTGAGCGAGGGAAAACCGCCGGCCTTTTTCTCCGCAACCTGGTAGGTGATATTTTCAATCTTTAACTGGACCAGCAAACGGGCCGGGTCAACTGGTGGGGCATTTTAGAAAAAGGGAGGTCGGAATGGCTACAGTCTACGACGCAGTGGTTGTCGGGTCGGGAGCTGCCGGGGGGATGGCGGCAACGCAATTGTGCATGAAGGGGCTAAAAGTCCTGATGTTGGAGCGGGGGCCGAAGTTCGACATTTCAACCGACTTCCATCATCATCGGAAGCCCTATTCTTACCCGTTTCGAGGCCGGATCCGTCCTTCCGAGCGGGCCATCTATAACTACGCGGCGAATGAATGGAACAAAAAACATTTTGTCAACGAGCTTGAAAATCCGTACACCGGCAAGAAATTTGTATGGGTTCGCGCGCAAGCCGTGGGTGGCAAGACGCTCCACTGGGGGCTGGTTTCCCTGCGTTTCAGTCCCCAGGATTTTCAGGCGGCCAGCCACGACGGCGTGGGGACGGACTGGCCCATTTCCTACGAAGATGTTGAGCCTTACTACAGCAAGGTTGAGGACTGGATCGGCGTATGCGGGCATGCCAACCGCCTGGAGAATAATCCGGACAGCCATTTTCTTCCGCCGGTTCCTTTGACCTGCGCGGAATCCATCTTCAAGGGGCAGATCGAAGGGAAGCTTGCGGGCCGGCATGTGATCCACGGGCGTTCGGCAGTGGTCACTACGCCAAGATTCCACGGACGCGCGCCTTGTCATTATTGCGGCCACTGCGGACGTGTTTGCGCCGTCGCGGCGTCTTTCAGTTCCGTGGGAGTGCTGCTGCCTATCGCCGAGAAAACCGGCAACCTGACAACGCGCACCAATGCGGTGGTCTGGAAGGTAACCACGGACAAGGAGAACCGGGCTAAAAGTGTTGTGTTCATTGACCGCGTCACCCGCCAGGTGGAAGAAGTCTACGGCAAAGTGATTGTGATGGGCGCCGGGACGCTCGATACCACCCGCATCCTGTTGAACTCCAAAAATGAAGACCACCCGGACGGGCTGGGGAATTCCAGCGGCGTGCTGGGCAAATATTTCTGTGAGCAGATCATGGCCGGCGACATCACCGGGTTCATTCCGCGGCTCAAGGGGAATACTAACCGTGGCGGCGATGCTCACCCCGACGGCGGAGGAATTTATATTCCGAAATTCCGCAACCTGAAGGAAAAGCGCAAAGACTTCGTGCGCGGATACGGATTTGAGGGCGGCGGTGGCAGCAGCGAATTCCCCGGGTTTGCTAACAAGATTCCGGGATTTGGCGCCAGCTTCAAGGAAGAAGTCAAGAAGTACTATGCCACCGTGATCAGCATCGGGTCGTTCGGTGAAGTGATTCCACGCGCCGAAAACCACGTTGAAATCGACCCAGTCGTTCGCGATACCTGGGGCATTCCCGTCCTCAAATTTGAAGTCGAGTGGGGTCCGAATGAACTGGCTATGGCCCGGGACGCCGTTGACACGCAGCGCGAGATGTTCAAAGCGGCGGGTATTGAAATTATCAATGAACGGACCGACCCGCTGACGCCGGGGTGGAGCATCCATTCGGCGGGAACGGCGCGAATGGGAAACGATCCGAAGACTTCCTACCTGAACAAGTTCAATCAGTCGCACGACATCAAGAACCTGTTTGTTGCCGATGCAGCGTGTTTTGTGAACTCAACGGAGAAGAATCCAACCTTGACCATTCTGGCTCTTTCTATGCGGACGGCGGACTACGTTGCCGAACAGATGCGAAGCGGGGCGCTCGGTTAGGAGCATCGCACGATCGGGGGAAACGGAGCCAGGGAAAGGAACAACAAAATAAGCCATGAAAATACATCCAGAAGATCAAATGAATCAGGGCCGTCGCGATGC
>DATIMA010000251.1:0-12519 GCA_035475915.1 Bryobacteraceae bacterium | reverse complement strand
CTCCAGGCGCGACCACTCCGCTCCTTCGCCGGGCTTAACTTTGTAGTGGTTCAGGCGAATGAAGTAGCCGTTCCGCATACCCGTTCCGGTTCCATCCACGTTGACCCAATACTCGAGGTTTTTGAGCGGCGTCAACGAGTCTTCCTTCGCGAAGAATTCCTTCAGGTCGGTATTCACCCCGCCCCGCTTGAGCTCTGCCTGGAGGTCTCCCTCAGAATCGGGGAAAAAGCCGTGATACCCATATACAAGGCGAAAATCGCACGGGGCGGACTGGCCCAGAGGTACAACCCCACTCATGATGGCCTCCCACGCGAACGCGCCTGCATTGGCGCGAGCTTGATCCACCGCAACGATTGCATTCTGAACGAATGCCGCCGCTTCGCCATATTTGCCGGGCGCAGCCTTTAGGCAGTAAGCGATTACGGTGTTCGGTTCTTTTGCATTCTGCGCGAGAGCGGCTTTCGCGAATAGGGCGGCCAGACCAGCGACGACAAGTGACGTCTTGTGAATTGACATTTGTTTTCTTCCGTTGCCTGCTCTTACATCTGCTTCTGCCAAACCGTAATAAGCGGCTTCTGCTCGCCCGTTACGTGGGTTTTGTCGGTTAGCGTTCTGCCATCCTCCGAGACCTTCAATTCGCGCGTATCGGTCGCCTTCCCGTTCAGCTTGTCGGTCACCTGGATCGTGTGTTCGTCGGTACGCCTGGCGGAACTCGTGCTGCCGTGCGCGATGCGCGGGCCGAGATCCGCGTAATCCTTGCCGTCGAACTTAATATCCTGATGCTCCTTGTCCGCGGGCCATCGGAACGATAGGCCATCATTCCCGTACGCGTCGATGATCATTACAGGCTCAGAGCTGAATTTTGTGTCTTTGATTTCCCACTCCCCGGCGAAGCCGGAACCTGTGCCAACTCTGGTTCTAGTGCGCTCAGTGGTAAAGGACGAGCCGTCTGGACGCGTTCCCTTCGCTTCGGAGTCGAATTGCTGCCCGCCGTCCAACAACGTCCACGTCTGTACACTCGTCACCTGCTCATGGTGCTTGTGCGTGATCACCCACTTGTCCGGAGAGTCCTGCCTGGCTAAATACGTGCCGCCAAACTGGAACGGGCGCTCTTTCCCGTCAACGATGATTTCGAGGTGATTGTCGCCGTAAATCCGGTCGTATTTGTTTCCGCCCAGATCTTTGATCTGCTGCACTTGCCCGGCGCCGTGGTACTGGGTCCCCTTCCAAGTGCCGGCAAATGGATCGCCGCGTGCCCACGCGCTAGTCGCAGCCAGAGCCATCAGGGCGGTAGCGACAAACAATGTTTTATAAGTTGACATTTCCCTTTCCTCCCCGGTTATTGGTTAAGAAGTCGCACCATGGCCGGTTGCCCTTGCAATTTGAGAACGCACTGCCCGCCACCTGCCATTGCGCTTCACGAAAACATCCATCCAGAGCCATTTCCCGCTGGTGTTTTTTCCTTTGTAAGTGCTCTTTTCGTTGTCGCTGCCTTGGGCGACAGCAACGTTATCGATCACCTTCACGTCTATGGGCCCCATCTCATACAACGAAATCTTGGATTCGCCGGATTTGAGGCTACGCAGCTCATCGGCTTTCGTCACTTTGGCACCGTTAGCCGCCAGCAGTATCCAATCTTCCGCAATAATTTCTGTAAGCTTTGAGGTATTACCAGTCTTTTCTCGTTCAACCAATCGCGTTCGATTGCTGTGACGATTTGCGCAGTGCCCGCTGCGCTGCGGTCCCGTTGACTCTGGGTGAGACCGGCTGCGGCAACAAATGCGGCGAACCCGGCAGTGAAAAGCAATGTTCTGCGAATTGACATATGTTCTTTTTTGCGCTGTTTACATCCGGTTACTGGAGCTCCGCGATCACGGTGTTGGCTTCGCTGATGAGTAACTCCGGCGTTACCAGTCCGGTATCGGCTTCGCTGGTGAGCTGCTCCGCTTGCGGCGACGTGAGCACTCCGGAACTCTCGAGATCCTCCACCTCGGCGATGAAGTCTTGACGGTTCTGAATCGCGCCGGAGTTCTTCCCGCTATTCATTAGAGAAATCGCCTGGTTGAGCTCTTTATCCAGCGAATTGTCCTGTCCTTGCTTGAGCGCGCCCTGCGTGTACAAGGTAGTGACTTGATTGAGGATCACTTGGGTCCCCTGCTGCGGCGTGGTAGCGATCTCGAATACGGTGTCATCGCTCGACGAGCCGCCGTTACTCGTCGTGCCATAGAGGTATATGCCCGAAGCATCCAGGACCAAGCCGGCCTGTGGGTTTTTCCCGTCGTTTGCGACCGTACCATCGCCGAAATTGTGTGGCACGGTCAGATTACCGGAGGGATCCAGCTTGAACACGGTCCCGCATCCGAAATTTCCGCAAGACATAAAGCCGCCGGCAAATGTCGTGCCGTAGAGATTGCCCGCGGAGTCCCTGACCAAGCCGGCTTGTGGGCCGCTCCCGTCGGAGCCATTGAAGCTGTGCAGTGTTACGAATACCTGCGCGTCGGCCCTCCGGCTCACAACTGTAGCCATCAGAAGCGTGGCGGAAACGATTGCCAGTGCGATTCGCCACGCGCGAGGTGAAACTGCGATCTGTGATTCTGTCCTACCCGTCACGATATTCGCTCCTTTTTTGCTCTGCACTCCGCCTGACAGAATTCAGCAGACCTCGCCGCAAGTCAATGGACGCGGTATGAATACCCCATCTGAATTCCGTCTGAACACCTATCTCGCTGATTCAAAGCGCGAGATTGTGCCTATACTGGGAATCCAGAGATCCCGTGCCCGCACCGCTTTTCGAATTCGATCGATTCGAACTGGACGTCGGCGGCTATGAATTGCGCCGCGCCGGACGGAAGGTGCCGTTACAGCGCGTACCGATGGATCTGCTGATCCTGCTCGTGGAGCGCAGGGGAGTGCTGGTGACTCGCGAAGAGATCACGGCGCGCGTCTGGAACGGCGATGGGCAAGTCGATACGCAGAGCAGCATCAACACGGCGATCCGCAAGATCCGGCAGGCGCTGGACGATGTTGGCGAGCAATCGCGGCTCGTAGAGACCGTCATCGGCAAGGGCTACCGATTCATTGGCGAGGTGTCAGCGCCAACTCCGCCGCAAGCGGATATTGCACTGCCTCAGCAGCCTGCTCCGATGAAGCGGCGGCGCCCGTATCTGTTCTCTTCCATCGCAGTTGGGGCGGCAATTGTCATTGGCGCAATCGGGCTGTTCTTTTTCCCCAGCAGTCCGCCGAACCGCGAACCGATGACCATCGTCCCGTTCACCGCAGTCCCCGGCCTGCAATCCTGGCCGGCGTTTTCGCCGGATGGCAACCAGGTCGCTTTCGGATGGACCGGCGATGCCGGCAACTGCTCGCATATCTACGTCAAAAGCGTGGGTGGGAACTCGCCGGTGAAGATCACGGATTCCGAGCAGTGCGATTCGAGTCCGTCGTGGTCGCACGACGGGCGATGGATTGCCTTTCTGCGCAAGCAGCCGGAAGGCGGGTTAGGCGTTTATCTCATGCCGGCCGCCGGCGGTGCCGCGCGCAAGATTGCGATTGTGAACGGACCCAGCGATTACCGCCCTGCCTGGACACCCGATGGAAAAGGGCTCGTTGTGATGGATTCCGACCCGCCCGACGCGCCCGCAAGTCTGTTTCGGGTGGCGCTTAATTCGGGAGAAAAGCGCCGAATGACGACGGCTGACGACAGCGGCACGGGCGATTGGTGTCCGGCATACTCGCCCAACCGACGGATGCTCGCCTATCTACACAACACCGGCAGCTTCAGGCTATCGCCGTTGTACATTGTGCGCGTCGATGCCCACGGGATACCATCGGCAATTCCGAGAAGCATCGAAACCGGTTCCGCCGGCTTCACCGATTTCGACTGGAGCGCGGACGGAGGCTCTCTGATCGCCACCGCTGCTTCCGGTTTGGTGCGCGTGCCGGTATCGGGCGGCAGGATCGAGCCGCTTCCGTTCCCCGATGGCAGTCAACTCACGGTGGCTCGGCATGGCGACCGCATGGTATACGTGCGGCCATTTCGGGACACCGATATCTTCCGCGTGCGCGGGCCGCGAAGTTCGGGTGCGGTTACCCGGTTTATTTCGTCGACGCGGCAGGAAGCGGCGCCAGCGTACTCGGCCGATGGGCGGCACGTCACGTTCATTTCCGATCGCACCGGCTCCGAGGAGGTCTGGGTGGCTGACAGCGATGGTCAAAATGCGCGTCAGGTGACTTCGTTCGCGGGACCGAGCGTAGGCTCGCCGCGATGGTCGCCGGATGGGAAGTGGATCGCGTTTGACTCCACAGCAGCAGGCCGCACGGCGATCTACGTGGTTGCCGCGAATGGCGGCTCGGCTCGAAGAATCACATCGGAGCGCGTCGCGAGTGTGCGGCCATCCTGGTCCCACGACGGCAAATGGATTTACTTTGGCTCGGACTGGACCGGTGACTGGCAAATCTGGAAAACCGTGCCGCGGGGCGGAGCGCCGATTGAAGTGACGAGAAAGGGCGGCCGTGAAGCATTCGAAGACCCGAGCGGCAAATTTATCTACTACACGAAAACACCGCCCGAGAAAGGCATCTGGCGCGTGCCGTCCACCGGCGGCGCCGAGGTCCGGATCAGCGGCTCCGGCAGCCAGGGGAGATGGGCCGTGGGAGGCCGCGGCATCTACTATCTGGCTGCCCCGGATCAACTCGTCTTCCAGGAGTTCTCGGGCAACGGATGCGTTCGCGTCCCCACCCCTGGCCTGCAAATCGGCGAAGGCGCGGCCAACATGATCGGCGTCGCACCGGACGACCGCTGGATTCTGTTGACGGTACTTGTGCGTTCGCAAGATCATTTGCTGCTGGTGCGGAATTTTCGGTAGCTGTCGCTATCGAAGCGCAGCGCTCATGGGCGATGCCGGAAGCCGTCAAACCGCGAGATTGCCTGCTCTTCACGGCGCTTTGGGCGCGAGCAGGGCAAGTGCAGTTCATTGGATGGACTTACCGGGATACATAACCTGAACTGAAGTAATCGAGTAAGGGGCGGCTACCGCCGCCACGGGCGGCTACCGCCGCCAGTAACCGCGATAGTAGCGGTGGCCGTAATAGCGGGGCGTTACCCAGTAAGCTCCAACATAGGGCCGCCTGGCCCAATAACCAGTGTGCCAGTAGTAACGTGGCCCGATTGGATACCAATAGCCCCCAACCCAGCTATAGCCCGGACCAGGATAGGCCGGATGGGCATATACTACTGCTGGCGGAGGCGGTGGTGGCGGTGCGTAATACCCAAAACCGCCGCCGATCCCAATTCCGAAAAAGACTCGAGGCCCTGCAAAAAGTGATCCACCCGCTAACAGGAATAATGCCAGTAGTTTGCTTTTCATTGTTTCCTCCAACGAACGAAAAGCAAGTTGTGAACCGCTTGTAAGTTATTGAAACAACGAATTGATTAGCCTTTTTTAAGGTGCTTCTCAATCGGGTGTTGGTGGATTTCAGCCAGGAAGCTGCTCTAGCGCTTCGCCGCCAGCATCCTTCTTCTCAGAAGGAAGCTGAGCGCGATGAACCCAACTGCCAGTAAGCCGGCTGGACCGGGTTCCGGTGCATCGGTACCGAAGAAGGCGAAATGCGAAACATCGTCAGGCGTCCCGTAGACGCCGGTAGAATAAAAACTCTGGCCCGATCCTCCGTTGTTATCGGCAACCAGGCCGAAGTCGCCATCGGGGGTGAAGTGGAAAACGTCGCCGGGCTCGTACGAGCTGGCAAGCCAGTTGATGTGATCTGGCGTGCTTACGTTGTACCATCCGAGGACATTGTGGTCATTGGCGAACTTCGCGTCAATAGAGCCGTTGACTGAGCTATTGGCTGAGAAGAACACGTTACTGACGGATTGCCGGTTGCCTGATGCCAGATAGAATGCCGAGGGGTCCAGGCCGACGCCGGTACCGCAGTTGCCGCCTCCGTAAACGCAGTAGCCGGCGTTCATGTTCGCGCCATCATACGAATGCCTGTTCCAAAACGGCGTTCCACTAGTGCCCAGTACGGGCTTGCTGTACCACGTTCCGTTCGAAACCAAACTGAGGGTTTCACCGCTCATGGAAAACATCAGGTCGTTGTAATCGTAGTCGCTCGTTTCGGATTGAGTAGTAATCGTATCCTCGAAACCGACAACATACGTATTCGCCCACGTGGGCATTGCCAGGAGCAGAGCCGCTGCCGCTAGGGGCCATTTCCGCATAGATCGCTTCGCCTCCGAAAATCACCGCGGAACGCCTTGACCAACTAGCGTGTAATTGACTGACTACTTCGCGGGTAATTGCAGTGTAGGGGCGCAGGGGAAGGTTGAAAATATCCCGTACTCACAGGACTTTGAGAGGAGTTTCAGGCATCTAAATCGAGCTAAGAACCAGTAAATACAAGTTTAGCGGCATAAGATGTTAACTGCATAACAGTTTAACTGGGCGCCGCGACTTATCGCGCTTACGTACCCATACGGGGCTAAGTACTTTCTATCCGTCGCGGTGCACTTGCGCGGGTGAGAATGCGGGCAAGCAGACGGCGATGTATTCTGCGCCGTCCGGTTCGGGCGTGCTGTAGCGGACCCACTCGCCCTTGTGAGCGATGACTGCCTGTCCGGCTCGCAAATCCAGCGAACCGCCCTGATATTCCACCCGCAACATCCCTTTCAGTACCACCGTGAACTCGTCGAACTCAGGCGTCTGGCCCGGTTCCTGCCAGCCGCCCGGGCTCCGCATATGCGCCACGCTGACGGTCGAAGTATCAGAATTTACTCTGCCAACGTACTCGTCGATCAGCTTGGGTTTGTTGCCCGCCGCCGTTATCCGCGCCGGATGCGGAATCAAAGTTGGGGTCATCATATGGCAAATTCAAGCATACGCGGGTAAGGAACGGGCTTCGGACAAATCGGCGATTACGGTTTCCGCCAAGCTAGCCGATAACGTCTTTGGAGGATAGCGGCCTGCTCTACTGGTTCCGTTTTCGCGCAGTATGGCTGACAGGTCTAGCAGCGCTTGTGCTGGTTGCTGGCTGGACTTTCGCTGTCCGGAACGCGTCGGACTCGTTCGCCGGGCACACCGTTCGCGTGGGCGCCGATTCCGCTCCGCCATACTACATGCTGGGCGCTGATGGATCGGTTAGCGGCGGCTTGGCCGTCGACGTGCTGAATGAGGCAGCCCGGCGTCATAAGATATCGCTTCAGTGGATTCCTGTTACTCGGATACCGCTGGATGAGGCGATTCGGACGCATCTGGTTGACCTTTGGCCGGCCGTAACGCCGACTCCTGAGCGCGAGGCCCGCTTTCATCTGAGCACGCCCTGGCTGGAAAACACGTTTTCGCTGCTCTCTCTTGAGCAGAGCGGCATTTCGAGCACCGCCGGGCTGGATCATCGCCGTCTGGCACACGTTGCCGCACCGGCGACAACCGCGCTGGTGCGCCGCACCGTACCGGGAGCTATTTCTATTTCGAAGCCGACCCACCTGGAGGTCATTCAGGCGGTCTGCTCCGGCGAAGCCGATGCGGGGTTTGTCGACGCCCGGGTACTCGATTCTATTCTTCTCGATCGCCCTAAAGAGTGCTCTTCGGCATCCTTGCGGATTCAATATCTAAGCGAAGTTCACAACCCGATTGGCATTCTGTCGACACGCGAGGCCGGGCCAGTAGCCGACGTACTTCGCGCCGAAATTTCAAAGATGGGCGCCGATGGGACGCTCGAAGCCGACCTCGACCGTTGGTCCTCGCTTTCGGCGCATGAGACGAAATCGCTGGTAGCACTGAATGCGGCCGAACATCGGAATCGGTATATCACGGCGGCCAGTTTTGGTCTGGCTTTCCTGGCAGCGCTCTTCGCTTGGGCCTATCTGCGGGCGCGCCGGCTGGAAGCCGAGCTCCGGCAAAAAAACAACGATCTCAAGAGGGCAATGCAAACGGCGGAAACCGCGAATGCCGCTAAGAGCGAGTTTCTGGCAAACATGAGCCATGAGATTCGGACTCCGATGAATGCCATCATCGGCATGACCGGCTTACTTCAGGATGGCCTCATGGCCCAGGAGCACCGCGAGCTGGTGGACATTATCCGCAGCTCCGCCGATAATCTGATGGGCATCATCAACGATGTCCTGGATTTTTCGAAGATCGAAGCTGGAAAGCTGGCCGTCGATCCGATTGTTTTCAACCTGGACGATGCGCTTGGCGATGTGATGAAACTGCTGGCGCCGCGGGCGCACGAAAAGCATTTGGAACTGGCCTGCCACGTCGATCCGCGTATTCCGGACTTCCTGAATGGCGATATCAGCCGTCTCCGCCAGATCGTGATGAATCTGGTGGGCAACGCCATCAAATTCACCCGGCAGGGGGGCATCGTACTGGCGGTGAAATCGGAGCCGCAGGAACGCGAAGAGATCGCGCTGCATTTCACGGTCACCGATACAGGGATCGGCATAGCGCCCGACAAGCTCGAGCAGATATTTGAGCCCTTCACGCAGGCTGACGGTTCGATCCAGCGGCGGTTCGGCGGCACCGGGCTGGGTCTAACGATTTCGAGCCGCCTGGCTGAGTTGTTGCGGGGCCGTCTGTGGGCGGAAAGCCAGGTGGGTAAAGGAAGCACGTTCCACTTCACGGTTCAGTTCGCCGCTGCCGGAATGGATGCCGGCGTGGTCTGCAAGCCTGTCGAGGTTAGAAACATGAAGGTCATGGTAATCGACGATAACCCCACTGGCCGCCAGTTCATGTCCGACTCCCTCACACATTGGGGAATGCAAGCCGGTCTGGCCGACAACCCGGAATCCGCCGTTTCCGCGATTGCTGCCGGGAAAGCTTCAGGGAAACCGTTTTCCCTTGTCATCCTGGATATGCACATGCCGGATGCGGACGGGTTCGAAGTCGCTGCTCGGATACGCGATTACACCGGCCTCGACGAAACCAGGATGATTATTCTGCGATCGGCGGGACAGCGGGGAGATGGCGTGCGCTGCAAGGAACTGGGAATCGCCGGTTACCTAACGAAGCCGATCAAGCGCTCGGAATTGCTTGCCTGCATCCGTGCGGTCCTTGAAACGGAACAGCCGTCCGGAGCGCCGCCGCAGCTTGTTACACGGCATTCTATTCGCGAACTGCCTCAACGCATTCTGCTTGCAGAAGACAATGCTGTTAACCAGCGGCTGGCTGTGGCGCTTCTCAAGAAGCAGGGGCACACTGTTGTGGTTGCCAATAACGGCCGCGAAGCCGTTGAGGCATTGGAACGCGAGCAGTTCGATGTTGTCTTGATGGACGTGCAGATGCCTGTTATGGACGGGTTTGAAGCCACTTTCGCAATTTGGGAAAAAGAGCGCGGAAACTGCAAGCGCGCTCGCATTATTGCCATGACGGCGCACGCCATGAAAGATGACCGCGAACGCTGCCTGGCGGCCGGCATGGACGGATTCATATCAAAACCTATCAGCCCGCAACAGTTGTACGCAGCCATCGCGTAGTCTGGAGGGAATGGAAAGATCCCGTATCGATTCGGCCGCTCTGCTGGCCGCGGCGGTCGCCGCTATGCTGATTTTGCTGGTAACGCGCTCCGGTTTTAGCTATATAACCAGCATCGGCGGGGTCACTCTCCTGTTCGTCCTGTTCTCCTATGACCAAGAGGGCAAGCGCTCGGTGTTCCAGAGCCTTGCCTTTAGCGCGGTTTGCGGATTCTGCATCATGCTCGCCTGCGGCATTATCTTCCAGGCAGCGCTCGGTCCCAAAATCGATTCCCTCGGCGCCGCTGCGAAAGATGCCTATTTTCAGATACGGCTCTCGGCAACGTGGGGTTTTGCAACCCTTGTGCTCTGGGCGATTGACTGCGCCCGAATGAGCGGCCGTGCGGCGTATGAGCCCGCGCTTTATCAGCAACGCGAAAGTTTGAACAAGGGGCCTGATTCGCAAGCTGGCCGCGTCCGGCGGCAGCATCAGCTCATTCCGGAGTTTACTGGCGCATTTCCAGCCGTTTCCACGCCGCCTGCCGCTCCTGCTGCTCCGGCTCCTGCTATCAAACCGGAGTACCAGGAGGCGCCGTCTGCCCGCCCGCCAGAGCCGGAACCGGCTCCGCCGCCCGCTGCTGCCTCGCCCGAGCCCATTCCGCCGCCCGCGGCCGTGAGTCCAGCCGCTATACCGCTGCCGCCGGGCAAGGAGACCATGATCTACGTCAACCTGGTTGGCGAAGGCCTGAATGTCCTTCGATCCGTGCGAGCCGAGCACCTCGGGCGTGACTTCTACAAGATCATCGAGGAAATGCCGGCGGGAGAAACCTGGGAGTACAATCCAGGCCAGGTGGTTCGCTGCAAGAAGCAGAAGCTTTCCAGCGGAAAGGCGCTGGTTGCCTTCGAAGAAGCGCCTCGCTCGCAGTAACACCTGCGTTCTTCGGAGCGTAACCGCCGCGCTGCGCAGCCGGTCTAACGGTCGGACTTGGCATGGACGCCTGGAAGTGGATCGCGCTCGGCTTTTTCATCGGCGGCTTCGCTGTCCTGCCATTATTTCCGTACAGCGTAGACTGGTCCATTTATCCGAGTGTCTTCTGCTGGTTCGTTGCGGTACTTACGTTTCTTGTCAGCATCTTCTCCAAAGCCGGAAGCACGGTATGGAAAAACCGGGGCTGAACGATGCTGGCCCATACCAAAGATGTCCGCGGCCGTCTTATGCGTTGTAACCGTATTGGCGATTTTAGGGATCTTACCTGCAGAGGAGAAGGGAAAAATATGCGTAGAATACTCGGTTCATTCCTGGCGGCGGGTCTGCTGCTGACTCCGCTCAGCCTTATGGCGGCCCAGAACGATCAGTCCGATCAAAACAAGCAGGCGAACCAGAACGAACATGAGGATGCGTTTGTCAGAGGACCGGCCAACCAGAGCGCACTTGCGGAAGCGGTTCGGCACGAGCTTGTAATGCTTCCGTATTACACGATTTTCGACGACCTCGCATTCCACGTCGACGGCAGCACGGTGACGCTGGTTGGCGCGGTCACGAACCCGGTGCTCAAATCGGATGCGGGCAATGTCGTGAAAGGAATCAAGGGTGTAACCGAGGTCAATAATCAGATCAAGGTGCTGCCGCTCTCGCCGATGGACTGGCAGATCCGCCGTGCTGAATTCCGCGCCATTTATGGGTATCCGCAAATTGGCGATCGGTACGGACATCAAGCCCTGCCGTCCATCCACATCATCGTGGAAAACGGGCATGTGACGCTGGAAGGCGTAGTGGCCAACCAGGGTGACAAAAATCTGATCGGCATCCGCGCTAATACCGTTCCGAACGTGTTTAGCGTGACCAATAACCTGCGCATTGAAACCAAGAGCTAATCGCCACTGTCCGACGAGACGGAGGAACGGATGAGCGGAACAGAAATGCTTCAAAAGATCGGCGAAACGCTGGGCTCTACAGCAACGGTCCGGTCCGTATTCGGTGAACCGATCCAGATTGAAGGCAAGACGGTGGTGCCGGTGGCCCGCGTGAAGTATGGATTCGGTGGAGGTTTCGGCGGACCGGATAAGCGCGGGTTGGAGGCGGGGGCCCAAGCTGAAGGCGGAGGGGGAGGAGGCGGCGGAAGCGTAAGGGCGTGCCCGGCAGGGGCGCTTGAGATCACGGCTGCCGGAACTCGTTTCATTCCATTCCTGGACCTGCGCCCGCTGGCGGTCGTGTTTATCGCTGGCGCGGTGCTGGGCAGGCTGACTGGCCGTTGCCGCTAATCGACCAAGCGCGTTTAGCACGACGAACAAAGCCGCATCGCTGGCGCCGATAAGCCGGTAATAATCACTGGTGCGCGAGAAATTCAGAAATACAGTTTCATGGCGAATTGCAGAATCCGCGGATCGCCTGCGTTGGTGATCTGGCCGAAATTTGACGAGCTGGTACTGAGCGAAATGCCGCCGGTCGAAATGCCCGGGATGCCGGTCCCGGTTGCCGGGGCGACAAAGTTGGTGTGGTTAATTGCGTTGAACGCTTCGGCGCGCACTTCGAGCCGGAATGATTCATGGATGGGAAAAATACGGCTGAGCGCCAGGTCGAATTGCAGATTGCCCGGCCCGCGCAGTACATCGCGCCCCAGATTGCCATAGGTTCCCGGCGTGTTGACGTAAAAGGCCGCAGGGTTCAGATACTGAAGCTTGGGTCCCCAGCTTGCGATGTACGGATCGGCTCCAGCAACATAGTTTGGGCGCTCCGGGCTATCGCCGGAGTTGATTCCAGTCAGCGAAGTGTCTTTACCGGTCGTTACCGGAAGCGGTGTGCCGCTCAATATCCGAAGCAGCGGGGCTAACTGCCAACTGCCGAGAATATGCGCCCAGATGCTATTACCTTTGACCGGACTGGTTGCAACGATGGAGGCATTAAAGATATGCCGGATGTCGAAGTTACAATCGCCTCGGTCCATGCGCAGATCATAGGGATTCAGGAAGGTTGGGCCGGCTATATCGCGCGTGAAATCGCCATCGCTGATGCAGTGGGACCAGGTGTAGTTCGCCAGGAACGTCACGCCGTGACTCAGGCGCTGCTGGGCAGA
>DATIMA010000250.1:0-8782 GCA_035475915.1 Bryobacteraceae bacterium | reverse complement strand
GCATCATACCCGCTGTCGCTGTAACCAAGAAACGGGTAGTAATAGGGCGTGAAGAAAGCTGCCTGCGGAGCGCGATTGCGGCCGCGGCCATGCCCGAAAGAACGCGGCTGGGATCGAAGAGCTCCGGGGTCGATTCCAGTGAAACCGGCGGCAGGCGGCCGTAGTCCCAGCGGCGGAGGACCATACGTCCGCACCGGAAAAGTGTGCCCGCCTCCCAGAGGCTGCGCCCCGTGCGCCGCGGGTGGGCCCGAGTGCGAGCCCCCGAAGTGGCCGCGTTGGGCTTCGAGCGGCATTACGCTTAGCGCGCCAATTGCGGCGATCATCAGGACCGTTTGTGCCAGGAAGCGCATGGATCAGGCCTCTACTTTCAGTATCGCTAGTTTCTCGCCTGCCGTCATCCTGTCGATTAGATGCGCCGGCTGGCGGCGGGGGTTGCGGCGCTTATCCCGAATACAATAGGTATTCGAATGCGGATCGCCCTGGCACAGATCAATAATACGGTGGGCGATCTGGAAGCAAACGCGGCCAAGATCCTCGATTTTTCGCGCCGGGCTCAGCGCGCCGGAGCCGACGCGGTTGCCTTTCCCGAGCTGGCGCTGACCGGCTATCCGCCCCGGGATCTGGTGGAGAAACATTCCTTTCTCGATCGGACTGCCCAGGCGCTGGATGGCATCGCCCGGGAATCGGCCCAGCTCGATCTCGCTCTGATCATAGGCTACGCCGCGCGGTCGCCTGAACACTCGGCTATTCGAGCGCAGAACGCCGCTGTCGTGATTGAGCAAGGCCGCATTGTGTTCCGGCAATGCAAGATGCTGTTGCCGACCTATGATGTTTTCGACGAGGCCCGTTACTTCCAGCCCGCCGAATCGCAGGATATCTGCACCGTTCGCGGAACCAAGCTGGCTATCTCAATCTGCGAAGACTCCTGGAACGACAAGCAGTTCTGGGAACGCCGCCGCTATTCGCGCGATCCTATCGAGGAACTGGCGCAGAGAGGCGCTGAACTGATTGTCTCTATTAACGCCTCGCCCTGGAACATTGGTAAGCGCAAGCTGCGAGAAGATATCTTCCGGTCGATCGTCCGGCGGTTCAATTTGCCCGCGGTATACATCCACATGGTGGGCGGCAACGATCAACTGGTGTTCGATGGTTCCAGCTTCGCCATGACTGCCCGCGGTGAGTTGCGGGCGAAGGCTAAATCGTTTGCTGAAGACCTGATCGTTTTCGACAGCAGCGCCGGAACAGGCGACGATCACGCGAACCATTTGGTTGGCGACGAAGCAGCGTTTGAAGCGCTTGTGCTTGGAACGCGCGATTACATCCGGAAATGCGGTTTCCGTAGCGTTCTGGTTGGATTGAGCGGCGGCATCGACTCCGCGCTGGTTGCCGCCATTGCAGCCGAAGCGGTGGGCAAAGAGAATGTGACTGGCGTTGCCATGCCCGGCCCGTATTCGTCCGGACACAGCCTAGCCGATGCCCGGTCGCTGGCCGAACATCTCGGCATTCGCTTCGAAGTAGTTTCCATCCAGCCTGGCTATCAGGCAATGGTCCAAACTCTGGAACCTCTGTTCGCCGCGTACAGCCCGGACACGACTGAGGAGAATCTGCAATCGCGTCTGCGCGGGATGGTGCTCATGGCGCTTTCGAATAAGTTTGGTTCTCTGGTGCTGACCACCGGCAACAAGAGCGAGATCGCAGTCGGTTATTGCACGCTCTACGGCGATATGTGCGGAGGGCTGGCGGTGATCAGCGATGTTCCGAAAACGATGGTCTACCGGCTGGCGCGCGTTGCGAACTGCCGTTACGTGCGGAGCGGCGTACCAACTCCGATTCCTGAAAACACTTTCACAAAGCCACCCTCCGCGGAGCTTCGGCCGGACCAGAAAGACACGGACAGCCTGCCCGAGTACGAAGTGCTGGATGCGATTCTCGCGGCCTATATCGAACGCTACGAGTCCGTGCCGGAGATCGCCGCCAAAGTTGGCGTTTCGGAGGAATTAGCGCGCGACATCGTTCGCAAAGTGGATCGCAACGAATATAAGCGGCAGCAGGCAGCTCCCGGCTTGCGCATCACCCCGAAAGCGTTTGGCGTGGGACGCCGCTTTCCGATCGCACATAGGTTCACGGAATGAAAAAAATCACTCTCCTGGTACTCGCCCTCGGCCTTGCTTTCACGGTTCGACAGGCGCATTCGCTCACCTCGCCGAAACAGAAAGTCGGGCCGCTGGCCGGCGGAGGCTTTCTTCTGGATAGCGGATGGATCATCCGACCGGCCGGCGATCAGATCCCGGTGGATACCTTTCCGATGAGCACCGCTCTTTCCAACAACGGGAAGTATCTGCTGGTGCTGAATGGCGGTTACAATCCGCCTTCCATCAGTGTGATCGACCTCGCGCAGAAAAAGGAGATCGGACGGACGCCCCTGCCGGACGCGTGGCTCGGGCTGACGGTGGCGGCGAACAAGGATCTCGTGTATGTGGGCGGAGGGTCGACCGGGAAAGTATTTGAGCTTTCGCTCAACTCCGCTACCGGCGAGTTGACGCGCACTCGCGAATTCTCCGCAGTAAAGGATCTAAGCCACAAGAGCGAGGCGCTGATTGGCGATGTCGAACTCTCGTCCGATGCCCGCCAACTGTATGCTGCCGATCTCTATGGCGACAGCATCGCCGTCATTAATCTCCAGACCGGCGCGCTGACCGATCGCTGGAAGACCGGCCGCCGTCCGTACCGAATCGTCGTGATGCCCGGCGGCCGCCAACTACTGGTCAGTTCCTGGGCCGATGGCGCGATCTACCAGCATGAAGTCAGCAACGGAACAGAAATCGGCAAAACGCGTGTTGGGCCGCACCCTACCGATATGCTCTTGATCAACCGGCCGGCGCCGAGCGAAAAGGGAGAGTCCAACTATACGGCGCGGGTGTTCGTAACGGCGGGCAACACGAATAACGTGTACTCGATCGGTATCACCAGGGACGGACAATTGACTCTGCTCGAATCCATTAATGTTTCTATGACACCGATGCATCCGCTCGGGATGACGCCGTCGGGGCTGGCATCCGATCAGCGTGGCGCGCGCCTGTATGTAGTATGTTCGGACGCGAACGCAGTTGCGGTTGCTGACATCGCATCGCCTCGCAGCAGAGTGCTTGGCTTTATTCCCACCGGCTGGTATCCAACAGGAGTCAATGTAGTAGGCCAGGGCGAGCTGGCGATTGTGAATGGGAAAGGCCTGGGCAGCAAGCCCAATCCTCACGGACCGAATCCAACTGAGCGCCCGGCACGAGTGGGCGCAGGTTCGGCCGCGCCGCCGGCGGTGGAATACGTCGCTCACATACAAACCGGCACAGTGGGTCTGCTACCCGCGCCGGACGAGGCTCAGCTCGCCGCTTACAGCCGTACCGTGATGGCCAACTCGCCGTATCGCGATGAGATGCTCTACGGTCCCATTACAGACGAGCAGGTGGCATTTTTCTCGCACATTCAGGAGCACGGGTCACCCATCCAGCACGTGATCTACATCATCAAGGAGAACCGGACGTATGACCAGGTGCTCGGAGATATGGACAAAGGCAACGGAGATAAAGCTCTGAACCTTTTTGGCGAAAAGATCACGCCGAATCTTCATGCCCTGGCGAACGAATTCGTCCTCTACGACAACTTCTACGAAAATGCCGACGTGAGCGCGGAGGGACACAACTGGCTTTCCGCCGCGATTGCGCCCGATTTCACAGTGAAGACTTGGCCCAACATGTACGCCAGTCGCACCAAAGTGTATCGCTACGAGGGCGGTGAGCCGGCCAATACGCCGCCGGCTGGCTACATCTGGGATAACGCGCTGCAGGCCGGTGTAAGCATACGCGATTACGGCGAGTGGGTCAGCGATATTCCTCTGAAGGAAGTTACCGGCGAGCGGCAGGTCAAAGCCGTGAACGATCCCGTGCTGGCCCCGTACACGGACATGAATTTTCGCGGTTTCGACCTTCACTACCCGGATGTGAATCGCGCCAAGGAATTTATTCGGGAATGGAAAGAGTTCGATGCGAAAGGGCAAGCGCCGCAATTGATCATCCTGCGCCTGGGCACCGATCACACCATGGGAACCCGGGTGGGCGAACTAACGCCCTTCTCGTACGTGGCGGATAACGATTACGCCATCGGGATGGTGGTGGATGCCGTTACGCACAGCAAACTGTGGCCGTCCACCGCCATCTTCGCCATTGAGGATGATGCTCAGAACGGGCCCGATCACGTCGATTCCCATCGCGCTCCGGTCTGGGTTGTTTCCCCCTATACGCATCGCGGCTCCGTCGATTCCACCATGTACAACCAGACCAGCGTGCTTCGCACCATGGAACTGATATTGGGGTTACGGCCTATGACGCACTTCGATGCCGGCGCGCGTCCTATGTTCGGCAGCTTTGCGCGACAGGCAAATACGCAGCCGTTCAACGCGATTGCGCCTAAGGTCTCGCTAACGGACCGCAACCCGAAGAATGCGCCTCTGGCGGCCGAATCGCAACAGATGGATTTTTCAGATGCCGACCTGGCCGACGATAACGAACTGAACGAAGTCCTCTGGCGTGCGATTAAGGGGACGGATTTGCCGCCCCCCGTCAGCAGCGCGTTTTCACGCTAAGTCATCGGAACACGGCACAACAATTACCGGCAGCTCGCGTTGTTCGCATTTGGAATCGCAAGAAATGTGATGCTCGCCGGTGCGAACGTGATCTGTCCGGCATGGGCCGGCGCGCCCGCCAGCCGCGGAATGGAATCTCCGACGCCCAACTTGAGTTCTGTCCCGTTCAGTTGCACGCGCGTGCCTTCCAGATTGTCGGCCGTCAAAGTATAACGCTCCGATCCACCGGAAACATCGAGCGATTGAGAAGCATTCCGATCTGTGTTGATGACCAGAAGCGCAACACCTTTCGGTACGTCTCGCAAGCACTGGGCATACAAATGCAAGCTCGGTGCTGGTGACGGGCCGGGCTTCAGCACCGTGTCCCCCATCAGCTTGCGCCATAGGAGAGCGGCCCAGTAGTTAGGACGGGGCGCGAACGTATTCTCATCCAGAAAGCCATAATCGCTCGATGCAAGAGTGTTATGGGCAATGACTCGCACGCCCTGTTGCGCTAAGCGGGCATGCTGATCGAGATAACGGAAGGTATCGAGAAAGGTGGAAGCCCAAGGGTTCCCGCCGCAAGCTGCGTCGGCCGTTTCAGTGATCCAGAGCGGCTTGCCCGGATCGTAGCGATCGCGCAGACCGGCGTAAAACGCATTGATCTTATCCGGACGAGAAAGCCACTCTTCGGAAAGCGCCGCCGCAGCCGATGTTTGCGAAGCCGGGCCCATGCTTGCACATCGCTTCGAAACTGCTGCATAGAGGTGGTACGAGAAGATATCAAAAACCGGTCCGGTGGCCTTCAGCAAATCCTCGGAGCGGAGCATGCCGCTGTTAGGCGGCATCGGAAGGGAACCACCTTCTCCAACACAACCTGGGCCGAGGAACAAGGTGCCGGGCGCAGCCTGCTTGAGAAAAGAACGAAACACAGCGATATCGCGCCCGTAATCGGCAGCGTCATATCCCTTCGGCGCTCCACCCATCGCGGCGATGTTGGGCTCGTTCATGAATTCGGCAGCGGCGATGCTCCCCCCAATCGATTTCGTATATGAAAGGAATTGGCGCGCTTGATTCGGCCTCCAGATACCTGCGGCATCGCGAGTTCCGGGGCTTGTTGCGAATGAGGTGATGATCTTTGCATTCACGGCATGCGAAAAGTCGATAACACCTTTCCATTGCTTCCGAGTGAGCACACCGCTGAAACCTTTCGGCGGCGTTTTCGGAGACGGGTCATCTGAATCGGAGAAATAGGTCGTGTTGGCCCATGTTCCGCTCACCCGCATATAGGCGGGCCCCAAAGCTGCCGCCAGCTTCTGTAAGCGAGCATTGCCCAGATTGATCGGCGGCCGGTATTCATAGAGATTCGGATTCATGCCCGCCGGAGTTGCGCCCGATTTCTGAGCGGCTGCCTGCGCCTTCGACTTCGTCTCCATGTCTTTGTAAGGCTTCCAGAACCGGCCGCCGGTGACTTCTAACATCTCCACGTTGAATGACTGAAACCGTTCATCGATAGTGCCAATACGGGGCATGCCGGCCGGATTAAGCGAGACCGCCGCTTCACCAGAACCAGGCGTTGAATACAAAATTCCGCCAAGCACGGCCACGCTGACGCTCAAGCCAAGGTAAAAGTGTTTGCTCTTCCTCATATATCGAACTTACTTTCTCCACATCTCTCTTGCTAATTACTTCAGCGACCGTGCGATCGGAAGCTGCCACCCTCGTCGAATGGCCATTAATCGGAGCCCAAAGCAGAGGATTGCACCGGCGCCAGCCGCCGCGCCGGCCGGGATGTGCAGCATACGTCCAATCACGACCACCGTCGCGCCAATCAGCGCTGCGACCGCGTACAGTTCCGTGCGTAACACGGTGGGGATCTCCCTCACGAGCACATCGCGCATCATGCCGCCGCCAATTCCTGTCAGCATGCCGAGCAGCGTCGCCGCCACCGGGCCCGCATGAAAGGCCAGCGCCTTGCCCGCCCCCGAGACCGCAAAGAGTGCCAGTCCGGCGGCGTCGAACACCAGCACCGGGCTGCTCAGCCGGTCGATGATTCGATACCAAAAAAACGTAATCAGGCCGGCAAGGATGGAAACGGCGACATATCGCCAGTCATTGACAGCCGCCGGAGGAACCGCTCCAATCATCACATCGCGCGCGATCCCGCCTGAGTTGCCCGCGGCGAAGGACAGGACCAGAACCCCAAAGAGATCGAGACGGTGTTTAACCCCGGCCGTCGCGCCGCTGAGTGCAAAGACGAACGTACCGCCAAGATCGAACGCCACCAGCAGCGTGTTTATGAGGACGTGCCCGTTGACCACCATCGGGCTTATGCCGACAGCCAGGCCTGCCCGGCAACCACCAGCGCTTCCACGCCCGTTTCCAAAGTGGGATGGATCACCGGCGCGAAATGCGGGTTGTGGTTGGTGGGGATCTCGCCGATCCTGCCTTCCTTTTGGGCTTTCGCGTACACGCCGGGATCAGTGCCGCCGATGAACCAGAACACGGATGGCGCGCCCCACTCAGCTCCAAAGGATCCGAAATCCTCACTGGCACTCGTCGGGTCTGTTTCCTGCACACGGTCAGCCGGAAAGTAGTTACGAAACGCGTCGCCTACTCGCCTGGCCGCATCGGGGTCATTTTTAACAAGAGAGTAACGGTCCAGGGGAGTTATCTCGGGCTTCTTCGGCGCGCCTGAAGCTTCGGCTTCCGCGTTGACAACGCGTTCGATCGCCGCAAGCACCCGCTTTCGGACGCCCTCGTCAAAGGTGCGCACGTTTAGCTTGATAATTGCCTCGTCTGGGATAACGTTTTCCTTCGTGCCGGCCTGTAGCGAACCGACTGTGATGACCGCGGCCTCCATGGGCGCGATCTCGCGGGAAACAATCGTTTGCAGACGGAGCACGGTTGCCGCCGCCATCACGACCGGGTCGATGCTGGCTTGGGGCATCGATCCATGAGCACCTCGTCCGAACATTCGAATCCGCAGGCTATCCCCGGCGGAGGTCACGACTCCAGCGCGCGAGCTAAGTACGCCGGCGGAGCCTACCATCACGTGTTGTCCGAGCACAACATCCGGCTTGGGAAAGCGATTGAAAAGCCCGTCGTCGATCATGGCTTGAGCGCCCTGCGCGGTCTCCTCTGCCGGTTGAAAGATAGGCATCAGTGTTCCGTGCCAGGCATCCCGAGCTTGTGCGAACAACGTGGCTGCCCCGATGAGCCAGGTCACGTGCATGTCATGGCCGCAGGCGTGCATCACAGGCACGGTCTTTCCATCGCGGTCGGTTGCCGTTACTTTGCTGGCGTACGGTAACCCGGTCGCTTCCTTGACCGGTAGCGCATCCATATCGGCACGCAGCATGACGGTTGGACCATCGCCGTTTCGCAGCAATCCAACAACTCCCGTCTTACCGATTCCGGTGGTCAGGTCATAACCGGCCGCCCGCAGGCGATCCGCGGCAATACCGGCTGTCCGGTTCTCCTGCATCGATAGTTCGGGATGGGAGTGGACATCTTTGTAGACGGACTCTAAGTCGCCACGTAAGCTATCAAGACTTGCAAGTACGGTTGCAGCAGGTTGCGGCTTTGCTTCGCTCATGACTCTTGCATTGTCGAGTATAATCGCTGCGCGTGGGACTAAATGCTGCGGGATTGCGCAGCACGCGGAAGGGCATAAATGAATCGAGAAATGGGTCTGAAGATTGTTTTGGCATTTGTAGGACTACTATTTTTGGCCTCAGCGTATCCTCTGACGGTGTTTGTACGGCAGGAACCTGCGTTGTCGATGCTGTCGCCAGTTAACCGCCTCAGTTAACCCTTCGATTCCAAAACGGCCTGATCATCAATACGCGACCCTGCCGTTTTCCCCAACCGGCATTCCTCGTGTACCGCGCGTACCGCGCGATCCAACGAATCCAAGCGCACGATGATGCCAATCGTCAGTTCGCTCGAACCCTGCGCGATCGCGATGATGTTGATCTCCTCCCGCGAAATCGCCGTGAAGACCCGGCCGGCCAGTCCGGGCGTCCCCCGCATGCCCTCGCCCACCACCGCCAGCAGTCCAACGTTCTCGTCTACCTCGATCGGCTTCAGATAGCCATGCGCCAATTCAATCGACAGGTTGGATTCCAATACCTCAAGCGCCGCTCTGACGTCCTGTTTGCGAAT
>DATIMA010000249.1:0-22741 GCA_035475915.1 Bryobacteraceae bacterium | reverse complement strand
ATTCCGGAAAGATCTGTCACTGGATGAAAGCACGCTACGCGCTCTGGTTAGACGCCAGATCGAGGCGGGAATCGATTTTCTATGCCCGTGCGGCACAACGGGCGAGAGCCCTACGCTGACGCATGCGGAACATCTGCGTGTTGTCGAGATCGCAGTGGAGGAGGCGCGCGGCCGGGTTCCGGTGCTCGCTGGCGCCGGCGGTTACAACACCCAGGAAGTAATCAACTTGGTTTCTGAGCTGCAGAAACTGGGCGTCGCCGGCATCTTGTCAGTCACGCCGTATTACAACAAACCCACGCAAGAAGGTCTGTACCAGCATTACAAAGCGATTGCCGGGTCTACCGGGCTGCCCATTATTGTGTACAGCGTGCAGCCCCGCACGGCGGTGAATGTCGAACCCGCAACTGTGGTCCGGCTTGCCCAGATTCCGAACATCGTTGGCATTAAGGAGGCGTCCGGAAGTATCTCCCAAATGGCTGGCATTCTGGCCCGGGTGCCCGAATCCTTCATCGTTCTCTCAGGCGATGATGCGATCGCGCTTCCCCTCATTGCAATGGGAGGGCGCGGCGTGATTTCCGTAATCGCGAACCAGATTCCATCGGACTTCCGGCAGTTGACAAAAGCCGCTCTGGATGGCGATTTCGCAACCGCCCGCCGGCTTCAGCGCAAGTATCAGGCCCTGATGGAAATCAATTTTGTTGAGACCAGCCCGGGACCAGTGAAGTTCGCCATGGCGCGGATGGGGTTGCTTGAGCCGGTGTGGCGCTTACCTCTAGTCGCTCCGCAGGAAGCTTCGCAGCAGAAGATTGATGCAGTACTGGAGTCCATCGGCCTGCTCTCAGGAGTTCACAGTTGAGTTCCTTGACCGATGTCCAGAATCTGCGGCAAAGTATCGAGGACCTTTTCGACCGGAACCCATCCAGCTATTCCGATGAAGAGAAGAGGCTTTTCACCGATTTTCGCGATCTGTTGAATCACGGATCGATTCGGTCCGCGGAACCGGATCCATCTCAGCCCAGCGGCTGGCGGGTAAATACCTGGGTGAAGAAGGGAATCCTGCTGGGCTTCCGGATGGGAGTGATCGTGGAGCTAACAAGCGCGGCGGGCGAAGCGCAGTTTTTCGATAAATCTACTTATCCGCTTAAGCAATTCACGCTGGATAGCGGAGTGCGCATTGTGCCGGGCGGTTCCAGCGTTCGCGACGGCTGTTACGTCGGCCGCGGCGTCACCTGTATGCCGCCGATGTACATCAATGCCGGAGCATACGTTGATGACGGAACCATGGTGGATTCGCACGCGCTTGTCGGAAGCTGCGCCCAGATTGGCCGTAACTGCCACATCTCTGCCGCATCGCAGATTGGCGGTGTCCTGGAACCCGTCGGCGCGCTCCCTGTGATCATTGAAGACGAAGTGCTTGTCGGCGGAAACTGCGGCGTCTATGAAGGCACAATTGTGAAGCGCCGGGCCGTGCTCGGTAGCGGCACTATCCTGAACCGGTCCACGCCCGTATACGATCTGATTCGCAATACGGTCCATCGCGCGGGGCCCGGAACGCCGCTGGTGATTCCCGAAGACGCCGTTATCGTCCCGGGTTCGCGAAAGATTACCTCCGGCCCGGGAGCCGAATGGGGCATTTCACTCTACACGCCTGTTATCGTCAAATACCGTGATAGTACGACTGAAACGAAGATTCAGTTAGAGGATCTGCTTCGCTGAGTGCGGTCCTTCTGGACGCCTAGTCATGAAACTATTCCTGCTTGCGATGCTTGTGGTCGCGTCCGGCTCCGCGCAAACAGCCGAGTTCATTTCCGATCACATGCCGACGGCTTCCTGCCATGCGTCGACTGTGGTTGAACTGGCGAACGGTGACCTGCTCGCTTCGTGGTTTGGCGGTACTCGCGAAGGCGCGCCCGATGTCGCCATCTGGCAATCCCGGCGGACCGCTTCCGGCTGGTCGACGCCGTATGCAGTGATACGAGAGCCCGACATCGCCACCTACAACCCGGTCCTGTTCCATTCCTCCGAAGATCTGTTGTGGCTTTATTACAAGTTTGGACCGCACCCGTCATCCTGGTCAGCGGGCCGCACCTTCAGCCGCGATGAGGGGCGCACCTGGGCTCCAGTGGAGCATCTTCCCGCCGGTCTCTATGGACCCATCCGCGCCAAGCCGCTTGTGTTAAAGGACGGGACCATTCTCAGCGGCAGTTCGGTTGAGAGCTACGAATCATGGGCGTGCTGGATTGAGCGCAGCACGGATCACGGGATGAAGTGGCAGCGGATCGGCCCCATTGCCGCACCACGTAATCTCGCGATCTCGCAGCCTAAAACCGGTGAGCCATACGGCATCATCCAGCCGTCGCTGGTGGATTTGGGCGGCAAGCATATCCGGCTGTACGCGCGCTCTACGCAATCAATAGGACGAATTGTCCAGGCTGATTCGCATGATAATGGCCTCACCTGGTCGGAGGTCAAACTCACGGCGCTGCCGAACCCGAACTCAGGGGTCGATGTGGTGCGCTTGCAGGACGGCCGCCTGGTGTTGGTCTACAATCGCACCACCAAGGGGCGCACGCCGCTCAACCTGGCCGTCAGCCGCGATGGCGAGCATTGGAAGGATTTCTACGACCTCGAGACCGAGCCGGGAGAGTATTCGTATCCGGCCCTGATCCAGGCGCGCAATGGCGACCTGCTTATGACCTATACCTGGCGTCGCAAGAAGATTCGTTTTGTTCGCTATCCTCTGGGGAAAATTCTGCAGTAAGGCGCCGTGCGCGTCAATCGCGGGAACGTGGTCCTGGGGTGGGTCAATATAGGTTGCGTCGATTCACACGCGGCTGCTTCCCGCGTGTCCTGAAGGGAATGGCATCCGCATGCGACAGCAATGGGCCGGCGGCAAATGATAAGTTGGACTGAAGTGATGGGCAACGCCAATGAGACAGGAATCCAAACAAAAGGCCGCAGCCGAGATGATGCGTCGGATCAACCGGGTCTGGCTGGAAGGCGATGTCGAAGGCCTTGCGCCAATGGTACACCCGGAGATCGTCATGGCTCTTCCAGGTTTCACCGGACGGATGGAGGGGCGGGACGCATTTCTTGCGGGATTCCGCGATTTTTGTCAGAACGCGAAAATTCACGAATTCCGGGATCATGACTATCAAATCGACATTGCTGGTAACACGGCTGTGGTTACCTTTCAATATGAGATGCTTTACGAGCGTTCCGATGGAAGATACCATTCGACCGGCCGCGATTTATGGGTGTTCCAGAACCACACCGATGGATTGACCGCGGTCTGGCGGACAATGCTCGATCTCGATGAGAAGCTTGCCTAACTTTGGGCCATCAACTCCACTCCTGATCGCGGATCAGTAAGTTGCTTCCCGTAACGAACTTCAGGTCGTAAGTTGCTCAACTTACATTCAGGTAAGTGCGGTACTTTTCATCTGCAATCTCGTAAAACGGCCGAAGCAGCAGCGGATCTGAAGCTGTTTCGACGCGCCACGTAGTCCACCCCGGAAGCTGGACGGCAGAGAGCAGTTGTTGCCGTGTGATCGCGGGTTGATGGTCCGCAATGGCGAACAGGACCAGCGGTCCTCGAACCAGTGCAACGGTACTGGGATGGCTCGCGTCAATCGCTTCCAGGCGCATCGGTAACGCAAGTTCCAGCTGAACGCGATCGCCGTCGCTCCATCTGCGCTTAATGCTGGCAAAGCCGGTCTGCATGGGTGCCGGAGCGCGCTCGCCATTGACGCGAATAAGCGGTCCAGTCTCTGCAGACGACCAGGCAGGTATCCGCAGGCGTAGCGCAAAAGTCGAGGGACGCGAGGCACGCAACTGCATCGAGATTTTGCCTTCAACGGGATAATTCCCCATCTGGGTAAGCGCCATTTGTGCCCCTTCCGGGCTCGTCCAATGGAGCGTCGACGGCAGATACAGATTGACGAAGACGCCGGCTGGGTCGCGGAAATACGCGAGTATGCGGTAGTCGGCCGCGACTTGCGGCAAGGTGCCGGAGCAGCAGGGCCACGCGTCCGGAAAATAGACTTTGCGGCCCGGCGAATGGTAATCGGAGTAGTAGAAGGCGCGGCCATCGGGCTGCAGTCGCTTGGTGCCGAGCACGGTGTTGTATAAGACGCGCTCCATACTGTCGCCATAGCGGCCATCTTGCATCACCCGCAGCAAATAGCGCGTCAGCTTAAAATGCGCATAACTGCCGCAGGGTGTTTCGAAACCGCGATGCGTGCCGGAAAGGCTGGCATAGAGCTTGCCGCTGCCAGGGGCGATGAAGCTTTCGTTGGGGCCCCAGCCGCCCGTCGCAAAACTCTGCGTGTGAGTGATCATCTCAAACGCATTACTGGCCGCGCGGAGATGTTTCTGACTGCCGTCGGCGAGATACGCCCGCATAGCCGAACTCAGAGCATTGCAGAAGCTGTAGGCGTGATGGTTGGCAAACACGTTCTTGTTTTCAGAGAGCGGATCGAAATAGCTCTTGTCAAGCAGAAACCGTTCAGCCAGTTTGCGGTATCGAACACCCGCGCCGCGCTCCCAGGCAAGATAAAGGTTCTCCGGCAGAGTGTACGATTCATCCCACGTGTAGTCATTTGCCGTGCTCTCGCCGATTGACTTGCGCCAAGCCCGCTGCGGCTCGTCTCGATCTAGCGCATGCGGCGGCAGGTGCGGCTCAGCCGCGTCCGTGGTCCGATCAAGAAGCCGGTAAGTCTGTGTGATGCCTGCAAACTGATGGGCATCGATGAGACCGATGACCATCTTGTCGTAGTTGTACGCGGGAAAGCGAAAATTTGTGTAGAACCGGCCGGAGATCGCTGGTTCGTATAGCGCAAGCAGCCGCTGCAACCTGGCCCGGGTGGATGCATCGCGATTTGCGGCATATCCTCGCGCGAGCGCCGAAATCCATTGGCCGAAGCAGTGCCCCGGGGCGAAGCCGTGACCGCCGCTCTCGGTCTTGTGCAGCGGCAATTCGTCATACCAGCCCCCAAGATCGGGACCCGGCGCGGGAAGACCGGCGCGCAGACGCCATGGCTTGAGCAAGCTATCTTCGTTCAAAGAAAGAAGGACGGATTGCGTCTGCTCAAATTGCGTTTGGGCGAGTCCGGGCGCAAGCTCGACATCTCCGTAACTGAATTCTTGCAAGGGCCGTGCCTCTTCGCGATTCTCCTGGGCCCGGGAGGAGAGGGCCGTCGCGGCCAGTCCGGCGGATTCCAGAAACCAACGGCGGGAGATCGCCGAATGCTTTGCTTCACCCCTCATGTGGCCATCGCCGGCGCTTCGCTTGGCACTCGCACTGACCCCGCCGGAAGAATGATCTCAAATCGCGACCCTTTTCCGATTTCGCTCTGAACCCGAATCTCGCCGCCGTGCGCCCGAACGATTGCCGCGACAAAGCTGAGGCCCAGGCCGAGGCCCTTTTCGGGATTGGGATCGGGTACGCGATAAAAGCGGTCGAAGATGTGCGGCAGGTGAGATTCGGGAATTCCTACGCCCGAATCCTGCACAGTCAAACGAACTTCATTACCCAGGTGCTCGGCACACGCACGAACCCAGCCGCCCGCGGGAGTGTACTTGATCGCATTTGTTAGCAGATTCGTTATCACGCGTTCAATCTGTGTTCGATCCACTTCGCAAAAAACCGAGCCATGGGTCGTGTGGGATAGCGTCACCTCGTGCGCTTCGGCCGGTATCTGAAACTGGTCCACCAGATCATCCACCAGCCGGCCAAGATCGAGCACACCCTTATTCATCGGAATCTGGCCCGATTCCGATTGCGATAGCAGAAGCAGCGCTCGCACCAGGTTGGACAGCCGCTCCACATCTTGAAGCGCATTTTCCACCGCTTCCTGCAATTGTTCCTTGCGGGTTGCAGTGAACAGCGCCACCTCCAGTTGGCCCTGAATCGCAGTTAGCGGCGTGCGTAGCTCATGCGAAACATCGGTAGAGAACTGCCGGATCTGCTCAAACGAAGATTTCAGGCGGCCGCTCATTGCGTTGAACGAATCGATCAGCCGGTCGAGCTCGTCGTCAGCGCCGCGCTTCGGGATTTGCAACCCCAGATTCGATCCCGTAATCTCCTGCGCCGCGGTCTCGACCGAGTGTAAAGCCGATAGCGCCTTCCCGGCTGAATACCAGCTCACGAGCGCGCACACGACCAGCGCAATCGGAAGAAAAATAAAAAAATTCCGGCGGAAGCGGCGGAGCAGCGATTCATCGTTAGCAAGACTCCTCCCCTCCGCGACATACCACTTCGATCCATGGTCCGGGTCAACCATGGCGCCGCTGATTACCTGGTAAGGAATTTTATCTTTGGCGATAAAGGTCTTGATGAACGGCTGTTTAGTCTTCTCAATCTGCTGAAGCTCAAAGCGGATTTCATTGGGATCGAAAAGTTCCTTCAGTGCCGGATCGGGCGACGATCCCTGCGCTGGGTTCCCATTTTCGTCCGCGATTACATATACGGTCTTCAGGCGGCCAATTGTCGCCTCTTCCTCTGGATCGGACGGATCTGCGAACCAATATGGCCTGCCTTGATCGAAGTGGAGATATCCTCGCATGGCGCCCAGTTCCTCGCGAAGAATCTGTTCGCTTTGTGTCGCCAGCAGGCTTCGAAGGGTGGTTGTGCCCACTACTCCAACCAGCGCCAGCACCAGTGCCAGGAGTGCGAGGAACGTGCTCGCCAGCCGGAATCTCAGCGTTCGAAATAACTTAACCCGGCGCAGCTTGCCCCAAAACATACGAATCACATGCCGGCGTTTTCCGCGGCCTCGGTATTTTGACCGTCAGGAGTATCCAGCATATAGCCGATGCCCCGCACGGTGTGGATCATTTTGTTCGTAAACTTATCGTCGATCTTACTCCGGAGGTGCCGGATGTATACATCGACAATGTTCGTGAGCCCGTCGTAGTCCATGTCCCAAACGTGTTCGACGATCATGGTTCGGCTGAGGGGACGCCCTCTGTTCCGCATCATATATTCGAGGATGCTGAACTCCTTTGGCGCGAGTTCGATATTCTCATTACTCCGCGTCACTTTACGCCGGATACAGTCGAGGCTCAGATCGCCCACCTGCAATTTCTCCGGAGTCGGCTGTCCGCGGCGCAGCAGTACCCGAGCCCGCGCCAGCAGTTCGACGAACGCAAAGGGCTTGACCAGGTAATCATCTGCGCCTTGTTCCAGGCCTTTAACTCTGTCGTCGACGGAATCGCGCGCGCTCAAAATCAGAACCGGCGGTATCGTCTTTCGGTTCTTGATTTTTTGCAAAACACTCAGGCCGTCCACATCTGGCAAGCCGAGGTCCAGCACGATCAGGTCGTACTCGGTCGAATGAACTCTATCGATTGCTTCTCCGCCGGTGTGTACCACATCGACCGCATAGCCGGCACTCTGCAAGCCTCGGGAAAGGAAATCCGCGATCCGCTTTTCATCTTCCACTACCAGTAAACGCATGCTCTTCGGGTTAGGGGGTGCTGTTTAGAGTCTAACGGAAGACGGGCAGGGCAACTAGTCTCCGGACGCGCCGCGCGCCAGCGGCACGGGACCCGTCTTGAAAAAGGAACCAATAGACCGGTATCGCGTTCGCACGACCGAAAGTAGGGCCATCAGGACCAGCAGAACCAGGGTGAATGCCACAATTTGTGGAACGGTCAGATCTTCCTTCCAGATCCCGAACCACCGGCCATAAACAAGCTCGATGTGGACCCAGTACACCAGCAGCGAGGTTGTCCCCAGTTGGCGGAACAGGCTCCACCTCTGCGCTGCGCCTAAATGAACCCACAAATACGCCAAAGACAGGATGGCCAGGACGACTCCAAGTTTGATCAGCACTAACGCCGGGCTGTTAAGCCAGAACTCACTCTTCGGGTAAATGGAGTATGGCAGGTTGGAGAAATAGTATGAGATCCCTGCGACCCCAAGGCCGATAGTCATGGACCACAGCATCGTTTGCTGCATGTCTTCGGATTTTACGGTTCGCAGCACACTTCCCGCAGCCATGCCGAAGGCCAGAAATGAGGCCCAGGGGAAAAAGCCGAAATAGTTATAGCTTGGGAAAAAATACGAACGGATCAGCCACGGAACGGTTGACGGATCAATCATGCTTACTACTGGCGCCAAACCCGCGATCACGAGCCCTAGCACCGTACAAAGCCTGATGCGTTCCAGCGTACTGAATACCGCCATTGGGGCGAACAGAAGCATCGCCATTCCCATACAGTTCAGAATGTCCACCCTGAGCAGTTCACCTGCCGGGCTGCCTGGAAAGCCGAAGACGTAGAGCTGCACCCGAAATAAAAACGCGATCAGAAACAGATATCGCGAGCGCTTGAGCGCAGCCAGAATGCGCTTCCAACTCGAAGCGCCCTTTGTTTGCTGGCTGTGCATCAGAAAAGCGAACGTAATACCGGTGAGGAACAGGAAAATAGCGGGAGGCATGCCGCCAAAAAACTGCGACAGCATATAGGGTCCCTGGCCGCGAAGATCATTACGCGCGAACGAGTGGAATGTGTGGCCCTGAATCATCACCACCGCTGCCAACCCACGTGTCCAATCGATAAATGCGAGGCGTCCTGATGCCTTTTTAGGTTCGCTCATCGTTCGTCAACAAGCAGATCGAGAAGTGCGGGCGCTCAACCCTGCTTCTTGGCGCCGGAGGGCAACTTCAATTCCAAAGTGCCCTTCATCGGCGGATTGATTTTGATATTAAGGTACGTCACAATGCGGTAATTGCCCGACGGCTCAAAAAACTGTTGCTGTACCGGGTATGCGGCATCGTTTGGAATCCACATCTCAATCTTGCTCAGCCGGTCCTTTACCTTCGGATCATTGGGGATCAGCAATAGTTTTGTCGTATCCTGCCCGGCAATTTTTTCCGTTCCGTCCTGCGTAATGGTGTAGCTTCGGGAGAGTTCCTTTCCCGAAGAACCGAATCCAAGCAGCAAAAACTGATTCAGAATGTCCGTGTTTTTGCCTACATCGTAGTCCTGATAGGTTTGTAAATTTGGGTAGTAAATCCGGATGATCTTGCCGAGAAATGCAATCTCTCTGGCGTCCGTCTGGTGTGAAAAATCGATGATCGCTCGAACTTCGCCCGACTTGAGCCGCTGCATCTTCAGAGTGCCATCTTCAACCGTCTTATCTCCGATAATGGCCGTAAAGGTGGTCATCTGCACGTCGGCTGACATGGCGCGGAAGCGGGGAGCAGCCTGATCCATGCGCGTCAAAACCGCATCCACGCTCTGGGCATACGCAGCCGTGGCAAATAAAGAAAGGCACAGTACCGGTAAAAGCTTTCTCATCGCTCCCTTTAGAAGACGCGTTTCCTACGGTGCAGTGTACGCCATGAAGCCTTTTACTTCCTTTTCGGCTTCATCCTGTATGGGCTCAACCCGCACCACGTGCCAGGTTTTTCCCGTGCGCCGGTGGATTAGAGACTCGGCGCGGTGCGCACGATCGCGTTCCGGAACGGCGGCAAGCAATTCGGTTGCGATAAACACCCGGTTTGAGCCGTGCAGCGAGGACATCAGTACAACGCTGGCGGCTTTTGGCTGATCGTGGAACCAATCGCGCGGAATCGCGAAAATGAACAGCAGAATGATCGCAACCACCACATCGTACTGCCATGAAGCCCGCGCAAAATCCCAGAAAACCATGCGTTTCCCGAGACTTTCTTTCCGTGCAGCCGAGGCTTCAACCGGTTGCGCCACTCATCCGAAGTGTAACACTGGAATGCGCTAATACTTACGCATTACGGCAAGCAGCCGCCCTTGGATCTGCAGTTGGGCAGGGTCAACCAGAATCGGCTTCATCGATGAGTTGGCGGGCTGCAGCCGAACCCGGCCATCCGGCTCCAGATAGTATCGCTTCAGAGTGGCATCGGTTCCGTCCACCAGAGCGACGATGATATCTCCGTTTTTTACGGAATCGGTTCTCTCTACCAGGACAAAGTCGCCACTGCAGATGTGGTCCTCCACCATAGAATCGCCTCGCACCTGTAACGCATAGGTGTCCTTGTCTCTGACGAAATCAGAAAAGTGGAGTTGTTCGGGGTTCGGAATCGCCTCAACGGGAGCGCCCGCGGCAATTCGGCCAAGCAACGGAACGGCTGCCCCTCTGCCGGGCGGAACACGCGCCTTCTCTTCGCTTACGTATCGTTCACCGATTTCTAAAGACCGGCTGTGGTTGTAGCTTCTGCGCAGATACTGCTTCGCTTCCAGAGCTTGAATATGTTTGTGAACGGTTGCTAGTGAAGCTAAGCCCAAACCCGAAGCCACTTCTTCATAGCTTGGGCTGTAGCCATGCTTATCGATAAATCCGGACAGGAAGTCCATCACTTCCTTCTGTCTGCGAGTAAGCGCCATCTGTCTACAGAATCCCCTGTTTAAGTATGGGCGAACAAAGGCCGAAAATCAAGTAGGATCCAAACAAGTTCTAAATGAATGATAAACTCTGCATTGTTTCGCCAGACACTCATCGGAGATGCTTCGCGTCTATAAAACTTCGGGCGCGCATGAGTGAGAGGGTCTTACTATACGTTGAGGATGAAGATGCAGCCGTATTTCTACTTGAGACAGCTTTAAAGGAAGCACGAATACAAGTACAGCTCTATCGCGTCTCGGATGGAGAGCAGGCACTGGCATTTCTTCGCGGCTCGGGTGCTTACCAAAAAGCTCCGAAGCCCGATCTCATTCTGCTCGATCTGAATTTACCCCGGAAGAACGGGCTCGAAGTGCTTGCTGAGATGCAGAACGATGAATTGCTCCGGAACATCGTCGTGATCGTATTCACTTCCTCCGCCCTCTCTGCCGATAGGCGAAGATCACTTGCTCTTGGAGCCCGGGAGTATATTACAAAGCCTTCGTCCTTCGACGGGTTTGTAGAGGCAGTAAAGATCGCCTGTTCCCGCCTGCCGACATAGTAGCCGGCCGGCACTGCTTCAGTTCGTATCCATTCCACACATCCCGCTTTGGCAGAAATTGCTCCCGCACATTCCGCTCCCACATTCGGCGGCCCCGGCAGTAGTCTTTTCCTTGCCCGCTCGAGCGGCGAACGTCGAGTATTGGGTGGTCAAGTGATTGCGGCCGCAGGACGGGCAGGCGACTCCGTCCGATTCCGCGCTCCGGCGGATCAGCTTTTCAAATTTCGTCCCGCAGTCGTCGCAGGCGTATTCGAAGATCGGCATGCTTTAAACTTAGCAGGATTGCCGCAAGCGGCTAAGGGCCCGCGAATCGCGTAACTATTCGCCGCCGTTGGCGAATTACGATATAGATATGCGACGGAGAACCTTCCTCAAGACAAGTTTCGGCATTCCTGCGGGAGCGGGACTCGCGCTCGCAGGTGTTTGGAGTGCGCCGGCCTTCGGTCATAGCAGGCCGGGCAAACTGGTGAAGATCGTCGATTTCACGAATACAGGTCAACGAAAAGGAATTATCGAGGTGGAGAAAGTTCATAAATCAGATGCGGATTGGCGTCAGCAACTCACACCCGAGGAGTATGAAATTGCTCGCCAGGGCGGTACCGAACGCGCCTTCACAGGCAAGTATTGGAATAATCATGAACACGGAATTTACCGATGTGTCTGCTGTGGAAATGCCCTGTTCTCCTCGGATACGAAGTTCGATTCCGGAACTGGCTGGCCAAGCTTCTGGGAGCCGATTGCCAAGGAAAACGTAGAGAACCGCATCGACGCTACGTTGGGGATGATGCGCACCGAGATCCGCTGCACGAAATGCGATGCTCACCTGGGTCACGTATTTGAGGACGGACCCAAGCCGACCGGACTTCGCTATTGCATGAACTCCGCGTCTCTCGATTTCATCAAGAGCTAGACACCTGGCGCTGAACTTGCGCGATCCGCTCACCGGTTATATCAGGCTTGAGCAGGCGCCGGCCTCCCGCTTTAGCAAAGAGCCGCGCGAACTTGCGATCTACTTGCCTCCCGGATACGATTCGCACGCACAGGTTCGCTACTCGGTTCTCTATCTGCACGATGGACAGAACCTATTCGATCCGGCCACCGCATTCCTGGGGAACGCTTGGGGCCTGAACGCTCTGGCGGACGAATTGATTCAAGATGGCCGGATAGAACCGCTAATCATCGTTGGCATCTACAACGCGGGAGAAAAGCGGCTAGCGGAATATACTCACGTGCGCGATCGGCGAGGGAAGGGTGGGCGCGCACGCGCTTATGGCCGCTTTATTGTCGAAGATCTGAAGCCATTCATTGACCGCGAGTTTCGTACTTTGCCCGATTGTTCCAACACGGGTCTTGGCGGTTCATCCTTGGGCGGTTTGGTCTCGCTCTATCTGGGTCTCAGGTACTTGCGGACCTTCGGCAAATTGATTGTGATGTCGCCATCGGTCTGGTGGGCGAACCGGGCCATTCTTGAGGATGTTCATCGCGTGCGCCGAAAATCTAATCAAAAGATCTGGCTGGATATCGGGACACGCGAAGGCGAGAATCCAAAGGCATGCCTCGACAACGTTGTGGCGCTGCGGAACGCTCTGGTTGCTAAGGGCTGGCAGCTTGGGAACGATCTCGCCTTCTGCCGCGACCAGGGCGCCGCGCATGATGAGAAGGCGTGGGGCCGCCGAATGCGCGAAGCGCTTCAATTTCTGTTCCCTCCTGCTTAGGGACGTTTCGGATAGCATAGGTGAAGCGCCTTGGCCCAAAGAGGCCCTCCCGCGCTCCAAACACTTATGGCTTTTTGCACAAATTGCGGTACGCAGTTCGCGGAAAACGCGAGATTTTGTCTGAATTGCGGGCAGGCTGCCGGAGCTACCGCCGGCGCTGCTTACTATCCTCCCGCGCCCCCGGTCGCTCCCCTCAAGTACGATATCGAGGGTCACAATCTGCAGATTGCGCGCGTGCATCTGCAGCCCGGCCAGGAGATTTATGCGGAAGCGGGCAAAATGATCTATAAATCTGCATCGGTGAACTGGACCACGCGGATGAGCGGCCAATCAATGGGCGATAAGATCATCGGCGCTATCAAGCGCAAGCTCATGGGAGAAACTTTATTCTTCACACACTTTCGCACGGATGCAGCCGAGGGTGAAGTCGGGTTCGCCGGTAATTACCCGGGGAAGATTCAAGTGTTTGAACTTGCCGCGGGTCAAACCATTATGGTGCAGCGCGACGGCTTCCTCTTCGCGCAGAACTCCGTCACGCTCGATATCGCTCTGGTGCGAAAGCTCGGCGCAGGGCTGCTCGGCGGCGAAGGGTTCATCCTTCAAAAGCTCACCGGCCCAGGCGCGGTATTCGTCCACGCCGGTGGCGATCACGTCGACTTCACGCTCGCCCCGGGCGAGACCCTGCAGGTCCAGGCTGGCCACCTGGTCGCCTTCGAACCCACTGTGAATTACGACATTCAGATGGTCGGCAGCATTCGTACCGCGATCTTCGGTGGAGAAGGCCTGTTTCTGACCACCCTCACCGGGCCCGGCCGCGTGATTCTGCAGAGCATGACTCTGGAGCGGCTGCGCCATGAGCTTTCGCCAGCCGAGCACCGTCATAACGGCGATGAGCAGAATCCGCTGCGAGCGCTCGCCAGCGGTAACCTGGGCAGCTTTTTCTCGAGCGACGACTAGGCCTGCCGGGCAATCATTCCGCTGACCGCCGCCGCTATTCTCCGGCGGAAGGCCGGCCACGTGAAGGCCTCCGCACGCGCTCGCGCGGCGAGTCCCATTGTGTTTCGTTCCTCGGGATTACGTAGAAGATGCTCGATGCAGCGGACCAGATCGGGTACGTTGCCCGGTTCGGTGATAAAGCCTTCGCATCCATTCCGGATCAAGTCAGGCGCCGCAGTTCGTGTGGTCGCGATAACAGGCAGCCCGCAAGCCATCGCTTCCAAAAGCACGTGACCGAAGCCTTCGGCCAGGGAAGGGAAAATAAAGACATCGGCGGTTCGCAATTCGCGCAGTAAGTCCGCTGCACTGACAAAGGCGCGCAAGTGCACTGGCGCGCGGGTCTGGCGCAACACCTGGGCATCATCTATCAGCCGTCCGCAGACCGTCAGCTCCGCCGCACCCGTCGGAAGCGATTCGAGTGCGTCAATCAAGTACTTGATCCCTTTTCGCTGGCTTATTGTTCCCACAGATAGCAAGCGCAGAGGACCGTCGGCGGATCGAGTCACCCGGCCGGGCGTGAACCAGTCGAGATCTGTTCCGTAGGGGATGACTTCTATGCGTTCGGCCGCTGCCCCGTTCTCGACCAAGGTCTCCTTGGTAAACGAGGACGCAACCAGCCAGTAATCCGGCATGCTGGATTCCTGGACAAGAGTCTGGAAATCGCGCTCCGGCAGGCCAAGCTCCCATTCCTTATCGAGCGAACTGGAGCACTCGGGATGCAGTTCACGCTCGCGCTTCAGAATGGCGCGAACGCTGGTGGGATGCGGGTGGAGTTGAAACAGAATGCGCGGCTGATTCCCTCGGAAATTAGAGAATGCACTGTGTGCGTAATAGCTGTAGCTCAACAGTGCGGCGTCCCGGGCGTTCGCAATTTCAGCCGCCCGCTTGCCCAAATGCCGGTCGCAGAACCGCATGCTTAATCGCTTCAATTCAAACGGGACCGCCCCCGTTGCGTCGCAAGCCAGCGCGAGGGCCCCGCTTGCCCAGCAGGACCGAACCGCGCGGCTTGGCAGCAGTTCTGCGTTACGATTCAGCAGCTTTTGGTGTAGATGCGCAGGCAATCTGCGGCCCAACGCTTCCGCCCACTTGCGGCCAGCCGGCCAATACAGATCCGTAACCAGGCATTCCAGCACCCCGGTTTCGTTGAGAGCGCACGCGACTTGATAACTGTCGCGTGCGCCCCGGTGTACGGTAACAATCTTCACTTGAAGACTTCATTATGCCCGTTGTGTTAATTGGGCAAAGTGCGCATCAATTGCGTCCAACGCAGACGTAAGAGAGGCTTCCTGTGACGGCAGTTGAAAAATTAACAGTGAACGAACTGGCTGCCGTGTAGCTGATCCAGAACCGGTTGCCTGAACCAATGTCGAACTGCGGTGCGGCCACACACTCCGGATGAGTGTTGTAACTGCCGCTGAAGCTGTACGTCGCAGTTTGTGCGGAGGCCAAATTTAGCTCCCCGGAAAGGTCAGTGTTACCTGACGTGCCGCTCAGCAATCTTCCGGCGTTTACCTGCACGTTATTTCCTGGATCATTCACGCCATGATAGTTCAACTGTAATAGCGTCTGCTCATTGGAAGTCCATGGCCCTGGGCTGAAGCCAAGATTCAGTTGCGTGCCATTCCGCTCGAAATAGGCATAGGATCCATTGGGCGCTCCGGTATTGTCCCAGATTGCGAGCCGGTTCGGAGAGTAAGCCCCAATCTGCTGAATCCATAACTCGTTGCCGACGGCGGGCCGCTCGCCCAGATAGGGCCAGCCGGACTGCGAAAAGAATTCACCATGAGTGTAGAAGGGCCACAGCGCCTTTCCGGCCGGCGTCTGATACCAATCGTTCGTGGTGAGCCCGTCTGCCAGACCGAAGACGCGAGTGCTTGCGAACGATCCACCGTAGGTGCTGCCCGACTGGTCGAAATAAGCTCCAGTCATCGTGAACTGATAGCTGTTTGTATCCAGCATTCGAACCAGGTATTGGTTCGTGGGATCGGATGCCGCCGGGTTGCCGATTCGGCTGCCATTGATACCGTCCAGGACCAGGGATTGCACTGACGAGAAATCAATACAGGTCTGTGCCGATTCACAATGCGTGGTTTTCATGACGCCGTTCTGAACGCCATTCAGGAAAATTGCATGGCCGTAGGTGGTCGGGTCGCCGAACGTGATCGTCCGATAATTCCCGTTGACGGGGGTCGATTGGTTTTCGACAAATACCTGGTCTGTGTTCAGCGTTCCGAACCCGGGCGCCGATGGGTTGTGTATCCAGGAGTAAGTGCTTGTGGAGGAATTGATGATCCAGACTGTGTCCATTCGCAGATCGCCGCCTGCGTCGCCTGTGTACAATGCCGTCCCGAACGAGTTAATAATAACGATGTGTTTGAGAAAGCACCCGATGAACGCTCCGCGAAAGTCGACCAGCGCTTTGTTCTGCAACTCGGCAGTTTGATTCGCTCCGTTACCGTCGAACACGATGTTTTCGACATCCATGTACTCGTTACCGCCGCCTTGCAGGCTGGTGTAAGTGGCAAGTATCGGAACATTGCTTCCGGGCGCCAGGCGAAGGACAACGCCCGCCTGTGGGTCTCCCGGATTCGGGTTGTTAGCGGAGGCGCCGTACAGATAATCGCCGGCTTGCAGCTTCAGCGTTTTGGAGACAAGATAGCAGCCTCCGGAAGGTACCGGGAAAAAAATAAACCGGTGCGTGTTTAGAGCGCTTTGCAGCGCGTTGGTGTCATCCGTGACGCAGTCGCCTTTGGCAAAGTACGGAGCCGCCGTCACATCAATGAAAGGCAGGTTGTTGACTTGCGTGTTGAAATCGGTGCGCGTTTGTGCCGCACACACAAGAGGTAGAAGCACAGCGAAGAGACGAAGTAATGATTTCATGGTTCTTGAGAGTCAGGCTTTCCGGTTGCTGAGCGGGCGCGCGATGAACTCACTGCATGCAGCGCTACTCGTGTAAAGCATGTGGGGTCAGTGTGGCGGCACGGCTGACCCAGACGAGGTAAGTCGTTGATTCTGAAGCCGGAAACGTTATTATCGAAATTTGTGATCGGCGCGCGGAGTGCGCGACAAGTGAGTTTTTAGCCGGTAGCTCGCGACAACTGGTCCAGGGTAGGGATCCGCGTTCGCTTACAGGCGTACACGAATGCGACTGCTGCTAGCAGTATCATAAGCCAGTGGAGCGGATACTCCTGGCGCAATCCGACATGAATCAAATAATTTGGCAGGGGATAAAGAAGAAGGACGAGAGCGACCGCGCTGCCCACAATACGATCCCGCGTCCACAGGATGACGAATCCGACGAAGCCCAGTAAAACGGTCGCTCCCAGCAGTAGAGTTTTCGGCCGCGAGGTTGGGTCGTTGTAGAGCCAATAGCAACGGGCTCGACCAACGCAGAGCTCCAGAAAACGTTTGGGATGGGTGCGAATCCACTTGCGGGCCTCTGCGCCTGCCCAGCGGTTGTAGGCCACTTCCCCAAGGCTGCGTACACGCAGCGCTTCACGCGTACTAAATAGGGGGTGGAAATCATTGAAATCGCTTTTGAGGGCGTTAACGCGCTGATCGGGAGATGCCTCATCGTTGTTTGAAACCCGCAGTTCCAGCCCCAGGTTCGTTCGTGTAATGACCGGCGAACCAAGCGCAAAATAGTTGCGAATGACCCATGGCGACAAACAGATGGCAACCAGCGCCACTTCGATTCCCGCAAAAATCAGATAGCGCCGGACACCTGAACGGCGGCAGAAATATAGGCCAGCCAGCAGGAATACTACGAAGATGTCCAGCAAGGCCGGTACAAACAGCAGGCAAAGGCCCCAGAGGAAGCCCTGCCAGACCGCCTGCTTTGCACTTAGGTCGTGTTTCTTCCACAGATATATCGCGAGCCAAAGAATGAGAACCAGTGCGAGCGCGATGTACGGCGTTTCCCATTCACCATCCGCCTCGACCCGCAATCGCGCCGGCAGCAAGGCGCCCGCCAATCCTGCCAGAACTCCCGCCGATCGCTCCAGAGAAAAGCGGCTTGCCACCGCGGGCATCAAGGCCCATAAGAGAGATGAAACCGCGACGGCCACCACAGTTCGGACAAGCGCCCCTGCTGTGCCGGTGCCAAATACGCGGAAAATGCCGGCCAGGATGAGGGTGTACCCGGGTGCGACGTGAGCGGTCGCACCGGTGGGTATCATATACGGATTACCGAAGACGCCGGTGGTTGCAAGCGAAATAGCGGTTCGTTCGAGTTCGCCCCGAAACGGGTCATCATAGACGTGGAAGGCCAGAACGGCTGCAAGCCGCAAGCTAAAGGCGAGCAAAAATATTAGTAAGCCAAGCTGCCACGTCGGGAATTCCAGAAGCCTTTGCCAAAGCCGAACAGAGCTCTTTATCGCTTGACTTGTCATTCGCTGCCCCCGCTCCCGGCGGAAGAGTACGGTGTGATTCGTGGTGGATCCGCGTCCGGCTCCGCCAGCCAGATCGTTCGGCCGGCGAACCGGGCAAGTACTCGCATGTCGTCGTTGGAACCGTGCGACTCTCTAATCCAGATGATCTTTGAATCTTGAATATCGGCACGGTTGTAAATCCACTCAAATTTTTTTCGGCCGTCAAAGGGTCGATATCGAACAAATACCAATTGCTGTCCTGTTTGGTGCTGGAGAGCGGGGACAAAATTCTCTCGCGAGGTATCGTGCGCGAACTCCGAAGCCCAGAGCCCCTTTATCCCACTAAGCTGTGAGGGCAGTACGGGCTCGAGTAGCCGGCCACACAGGGGTACCAGGAGGCAAACAACGCATACCGCCGGCAATGCACGAGCAAGAAACAACCCTGTTCGTCCAGACGCTCGCATTTGGCGCAGGCACTGGATTATGACCAGGACAATAAGTACAGTAACAGGAGCCGAGTAGTGGGGAAAATACGCAAAGAATAATAAGTTATCAACGCCGAGAACAAGCACGAGCGCCCAGAAGGCGAGGCCCATATTTGGCTTGCGCCAGATAAACGGCAGGAATAATAAGGTCAACGTCAACGGAATCCCAACATAAAACTCCCAGAAGCGGCGCAACTTACCAGCGGTAGCACCCAAAAGCGCTTTGAACGACTCTCGACGTTCGTGCTGCCGGAGTTGATCTTCGTATTCCGCTCGAATGTCCGACGGTACGGGCTTCGACAAAGTGACCGGCTTCTGCCAGAAGAAGCCTTGCGGCAGGCCGTACTCGCTGCGATAGCGAAGGTAAGGAAACTCGGACACCTTACCAGTCACATGGCTGTTGTAATAACCCGCAAACGCCAGCGCCAATACTCCGGATAGCGCGAGCACCGGAGCAACGCGTCCCAGTAATGCGCCGGGACCGATTTGCCTCGACAGCAACGTCCAATAAAGCAGAGTACTCAACACCAGCACGCCGAGGAACGCACCCTCGAGTGGGCGGCTGTTGAAGAGAATGACTAAACCAGCCGCAGTTACCAGAGAAAACACGGCGCGCTTGCGATCGCGAAGTCGAACAAGTCCACCGAGAACCAGTGCGCCACCGATGGCCGGAACGCAGCCGCCCCAGTAACTATTCATCCAGTAGCTTAGAACGCCGAGTTCTACGCCTACAATCAAAAGAGTGCCGGCAAAAGCCCATTGGCTGGGAAGCCATGCCAGCAGCGCCCAATAGACGACGACGCATAGTACGCCCATGCTTACAAGAACACCGCTCCAAGGTGCACCAGTTATCGCTTGTCCCGCAGCAAGCACACTTCCCTGCGCCGGCTGATACTCGGCGGTGTAAGTCGGTTCAGTCATGACGTACACGGAGGCAAACCGGTCCGGAAAAGGCGGAGGAGGGTTGGTCAGCCGTCCATGCGCGAATGTATCGGCTTGCAGCAGGTAGGCATATTCGTCTGAAATAAAAGGAGCTGGCACGCCGTAAACCGGAAGCAGGATCAGGCGCAGACTAACGGGCAGGGCAAATAGTACGAGCGCGCAAAGCCAAGGGCGGCGGCTCAATCTCGAAAGCATTTGTTCGATTTGTGAAAACCGGCCTTGAAACAAAAGCGGGCGCGTAAATGCAATTGCCAGGCACAGCGCCACCAGGAAGAATTCAAATACATCGAAAGCTGTGATAGGAGCGCTGCCCCAGTTCAGCCTCATGTGCGTGCTCCACCGCTAGGGGCGCACATAGATCTGTATCGCTGAATCGTTTGGTGGAATCCGAAAACTGGCGGCAAGGCGGTACGAGCGTGCCAGTTCTTCAATGGCCGCAATAATGTCGCGCTGTCCGCTACGTTTTCCGCTGCGCCATATCCTCTCATCGGCTCGCAGCGACCACTCAGGCGTTGGATAGTAAATCAGGACCGCTGGACGGGCAGCGAGCAGTTGTTTGGCCTCGCTTCTTGCGAGTTCGTCGGTTTCCACATCGATGTTATGGGAACCGGTGGAAGTTGCCCCCCGACGCCCGATAAGCGTGGAAAGGATGCCGAACTCCGGATATATATAAATCGTATCTTGCCGTGTAACATGCTCATGGGCAATCGCGACCGCCTGATCTATCAGCTCAGCAGTAGCCTTAGGGAGCAGAATGCCCTTGAGCATGGGCTGCGAGGAATAGGTATTGGCCAAACGAACGGGCTGGTCTGTCCATTCGTGGAAGCCATGCGGGCAGTTGAGCTTCTCGGCGGTCATGGCTATCAGTACCAAGGCAAATGCCGCATAGGTCAAGGACCGCAGCCATCTAGTGGAGCCGTGCAGTATGGCCGCTGTCGTTACGGCCAGAGCCGGAAATGCCATGTCGTAGGATGCGGGCCAGGACAGAGAGATCATTAACGCAATGCCGAACGAAATGCCAGCTACAAAGGCGAGTTGCGCTTCGCGGGAAGAGAGCTTGCCCCTGAAGAGGCGAAAGGCGTAATAGGCAAGCAGGAGAGCGGTGCCCAACAGGCTAATGTAGACCGTGAAATTTGCGAATCCCTTCAACGGCCATTTGCCGGCGTAGGCCGCTGCCGCGCCTAAGCTGATCGAAATGGTACTTAATAATGCGATGAAAACCAGGTGAATTGGTTTCTCATCGCGAGGCGCAAGCGGTTGTTCCAATGCTCCGGCTCTGCGAAAGGCGGCCCAACAAACCGCCAGTACGCCGCATGCTGCAAAGAATCCCCAACGGACACCCCAGGCCGCATGTGCCGCCCGAACTACGAAATCGCTCGGATGGGCTGCCTTGGCGGAGGGTCCTTTTTTGAAAACGTCCACTAGAAACTGGCGCACCACGCCCGCTTTTGCAAGCCAGAGCAGAACCGAGCCGGCTATCAACATCCATCCCGCCGCGAAGCCTGCCAGGAAGATCCATGCTTTCCGGGCGCCGCCCTCATGCCAGATGTAGATTGCGGCCAGAAGAGGAATGCCGACAGTGGCTCCCGCGCCCAGGGACTGCTTAGTGCCGAGAGAAAGGGCAGCACAGATGCCCGCAGATGCCGAGTAAGCGATGAACAAACGCGCAGAGCGCCCGCGCTCGCTCGCAAGCAGGCACAGGAATCCGCTCAAGAGAAAAAATGAGCTGGCTTCAAAGCCATAGCTTGGGATGCCGTTTGAGGGATCGCCGGCGGAAACAATCACGGCTAGCAGCGTCGCTAATGTGGCATGCCGCGGCTGAAACAGGCGAAGGAGCCAGCAGTACAAAAGGATCCCCATGAGGACATGCTGAGCGACTCCCCAGGCGCGCATCACGCTCACCCTCTCCCCGAAAACCCAGAGGACGGCTCCTGAAATCACGCCGTCGAGCGGCGGTCCCGAATTGAAGGAGCGGTACGGGATACTGCCATGCAGCATGGCGTGCCCTGCTTGAAATGAACCATCTCCCGATCGCAAACCGGCGAACCGGTCTACGTAAAGCGAAAAAAAGAGGATTACAACCAGGGAGACAACGAGAGCGCCGGCAATTCGGTAGACAATTCCGGTGGAAAGATTCGCTTTTGCTGGGGAGGTATCTACTGCTGCAAGCTTCATGCTTTTCCGAACAGGCCGCCTCCCGTAGCAAGGCGTTCCTCAATTATAACTTGCAGGTTGCCGCGAACCGGGGCCAGAAACTTCAGGTATCACAGCAGCCTTTGCTCCACCGGCGGCGCGGCTGGAGTAAGATCGTTGGAATGCAAATGCGCTTTGCTCTGCCGGTGGCCGCCACGCTATCCCTAATCGCAAGCTACGGTGCGACACGGCCGCCGATTGTAGGGGTTGCGCACATCGGGCTGGAGACGAACGATATCGCCGCCGCGCGCCAATTTTATGGGCACGGGCTCGGATTCCAGGAGCCCTTCAGCCTAGACAAGCCCAGCGGTGGTTTGATGCTGACGTACTTCAAAGTCAACGACCATCAGTACGTCGAGATCTTTCCGGATCTAAAGAGCGAAACGCAAGATCGTCTGTCGCACATTGCATTCGAAACCACGGATGCCCGGCAACTGCGGGATTATCTGGCCGCTCATGGCGTGAAAGTGCCGGAGAAGTTAAAACCTGGCCTGGATGGAAACCTTAGCATGATGGTGAAGGACCCGGACGGCCATAATGTCGAGTTTGTGCAGTATATGCCCGGCTCGCTGCACAGCCGGAACTTCGGCAAATTTCTCCCCGACACCCGCGTATCGAAGAGGATGATTCACGTTGGGGTCACGGTGCAGGATCGCTCTGCTGCTGACCGTTTCTATAATGACATTCTGGGCTTCCGGATGACCTGGTACGGGGGCATGAAGGATGATCGGGTGGACTGGGTAGATATGCGCGTTCCAGACGGTACCGACTGGCTTGAATACATGCTAAACGTGCATAATCCTTCGCCTAAGCAACTCGGCGTGATGCATCACTTTGCGCTTGGAGTTACGGATATACAGGCGGGCTATAAGACCGTGTTGTCGCGCGGAATTCATCCACCACACCCGCCGCAGATCGGCCGCGATGGCAAGTGGCAACTGAATCTGTACGATCCAAACTACACGCGGGTTGAGCTGATGGAGTTCAAGCCGGTTCAGACGCCGTGCTGCTCGCCGATTTTGCCGTGATCAAGCGACGGAAATAGCGCATTCCTCAAGCGACTCAGCCTTGTGAAACAGCTCAGCTTCAATAGCGGCGCAAATTGCGTGATAGCT
>DATIMA010000248.1:0-3601 GCA_035475915.1 Bryobacteraceae bacterium | reverse complement strand
CCGATAACCACGTGCCCGTCGATTTTGTTTCGACCCACGGCTACGCTGATGACACGGTGGAGAATTTGTTCGGCACGAACGAGAATATCCCGATGGACGATCGCGTGTGCCGGGCGGTCGAAAAAGTAAGAAACCAGATTCGTAACTCCGCGAGCCCCAAGCTGCCCCTGTTGTGGACGGAGTGGAATGTCCCCGGAAAGGACGAGGCGCGCGATACCACTTACGTTGGACCGGCCGTAGCGAACACGATTCGAGAGTGTGACGGGATGGTGGACGCCTTGTCGTTCTGGACTTTTTCGGATGTGTTTGAAGAAGGCGGTCCCATTCCACTTCCGTTTGAGGGTCACTTCGGATTAAGAGCCAAGGGCGGCATCAATAAGCCGAGCTATTACGATTTCAGCCTTCTCCACCGCTTGGGAGATCAGCGCCTGGCGAACGCGGATGAGAACGTTATTGTGACCAGGCGCAAGGACGGAGCGCTGGTAGTGGCGCTTTGGAACTTAGTTGATCCAGGCAAGAGCGGGAATGCAAAGGCATTTCAATTGATATTTGCTGGTGTTCCAAGCAATAGCCGCGTCACAGTGAGCCGAGTGGATAACGACCATGGAAACACGCTGGCGGTGTATCGAGCGATGGGCAGCCCGCGCTATCTGACTGACGATCAGATTCGGGAATTGAATGCAAAATCACAACTTCCCTCGCCTAGTCCGGAACGGCTAAGCGGTGACCACCTGGATTTGAACTTGCAGCCCAATGCGTTGGTGATTATTGAGGTCTCGCGCTAATTTCGATGCTTGAGGAATAATACCTGGGCGGCTCCGGTACGGCCGTCTTCGAAGCCGACCGCGGAAGCGGCTAGATATAGCAGCCAAGTCCGGTAAGTGGCATCGCCGACCAGTGCCCGGCAGCGGGTCGCGTTTTTCTGCAAATTCTTTACCCAGGCTTTACACGTCAGGCCGTAGTGCTTGCGCAGGTCGCGAAGGCCCACCACGTCGAAGCCGGCGCGCTCACCCTCGCGCACAACATCGTCGAGATGCACGAGTTCGCCACCCGGAAAAACGCTCTTTTGAATGAAGAGGGTTTCCGGGCCGTCGGTCACGCCCTGTGGGCGAATGACTCCGCGATTCAGAAAGAGGCCTCCCGGATTTAGCAGTTCAAATACTTTTTTGAAATATCCGGGCAAACGCGAGCGGCCGACGTGCTCAAACATACCAACCGAGGCGATCTTGTCGAAACGGCCGTCCAGATCGCGATAGTCGCACAGGTTTACGGAAACTTTGTCCTGCAATTGGTTGCGCTCGATAACCTGCCGGGCAAAAGACAACTGCTGTTCCGCCAAAGTACATCCCAAAGCAGTCGGGCCGAAGTGTTGGGCGGCGTAAGTGACCAGTCCGCCCCAGCCACAGCCGATATCAAGAAACCGGTCGTCCGGGCGAAGAACCAGATCGCGGCAAATCTTTTCGAGTTTCTGCTGTTGGGCGCTTTCCAGTGAATCTTCCGGATCGCAGAAATAGGCGGCCGAATAGACCATTCGGGAATCGAGGAACTGCGAATAGAAGTCATTGGACCGGTCATAGTGGAACTGTATGTTTTGAGCGGCCGGCTTTCGATGTCCCAGCAGCGACGCGATCCGCACATGCTCCAAGTGGGCCAGGCTGGAGAAATACAGTTGCCGCAGCGCGGAATGGGGTTGATGTGAAAAGTATCTAATTGTTTCGAAGATGTCGCCGTGAACGTCGAACTTGCCTTCAACAAAAGCCATCGCCGCCGAGTAAGCGTCCATTTGCATGCAGCGGTGCGCATCTGCGCCGTCCGCTGCGATAACTGTAAATCGTCCGTCGGGATCTGAATAAAAATTAGTTCTCCCCTCGGGCTGGCTGATCCAAATATGATTTGTGTCCGAACTCTGCTGCCGAGGCGCTATGGCCATTTCTCCCTCCATAAGCTAGATGCGATTTTGTAACGAATTCATACGCCGTACACATTCGAGCGCCGGAGGCGGATGTCAGAATAGCAGCAGTGGGTGAATGCGGCGCTTCGTTTGGTCCGTAACCTTTCTTATAGCTGCGCCGATTCTTGCTTACGGCCAGTTCGAAACAGGGGAATTACGCGTAACCGTGACGGATGTCACAGGTCTTGCGCTGCCTTCGACGCTCACGCTGGTTAGCGAGTCTTCGCGAACCCGGCGGGAATCGAAGACCGACGATTCCGGCCAGTTCACCTTTCAGCATTTGCCGTTCGGCGCATACGACTTGACCGCTGAACACCCGGGGTTTTCTCCGTATTCCACGATAGTGGATATCCATTCGGCGGTTCGGCGCGACATTCATGTCCAATTGAACCTGAAGACGGCTTCGACGGAGGTGGTCGTAAGCGATACTGCGACTCTGCTAGATCCGCACCGGACGGGCGTGGCCTATTCGGTAGGATCTCGCCAGATAAGCGAACAACAATCGGCTGTGCCGGGGCGCGGCGTGCTGGACCTGATCAACGACCAGCCCGGCTGGCTCTTTGAGGGGAATGGTGTTCTGCACCCCAGAGGCTCTGAATACCAGACGCTATTCGTGGTCGACGGCGTGCCGATGGACGAGAACCGGTCACCGGCATTCGCACCGGGGCTCGGCACTGCCGAAATTTCGGGCCTCAGTGTTCTTACAGGAAATATTCCGGCCGAGTATGGGCGCAAGCTGGGCGGTGTTGTGGAGATCACAAGTTCGCAAGACATTCGCCAAAGCTTCCATGGCTCTGCGGAATTTGGGGGCGGGAGCTTTGGAACGGAGAGCGGGTTTCTATCGGGATCATACGGTTGGAAGCGCAGCGCGCTGACCATATCCGCGTCAGGCAATCACACAGACAGGTACCTGGATCCGCCCGTGCTGGGCAACTATACAAATGCGGGGACCTCTTCCAGCCTCTCCGCGGCGTACGATCAAGACCTGGGTGAAGCCGATCGCATCCATCTGGCGATTCATCGCAGGCAGACTTCCTTCGAAGTGCCAAATGAGAACCTGCAGCAGGCGGCGGGTCAATTGCAGAACCGGAATGCGCCGGAAGACCTGGGCCAGATCGCATGGACGCATCAGTTCCGAATGCAGGCGCTGCTCAACGTCAGGGCCGTAGTAGAAGATCTTTCGGCGAACTTATGGTCGAATCCGCTTTCGACACCTATCATTGCCACGCAGCAGCGGGGTTTCCGGCGCAGCTATCTGAATGCGAACTTCTCGGAGCACAAGGGCCACCATACTTTTCAGGCCGGAGGAGATGCCGTTTATTCGCCGGTAACGGAAGCATTGCAATATCGGATCACGAATCCGTTCTATTTTGATCCTGGTACACCGCTCAGGTTCCATTTTCAGGATCAACGGCTGGATCGAGAGCAGGCCTTGTGGGCGCAGGACACGTTACGCTTCCGGAATCTGACGCTGAGCGCCGGCCTGCGCTGGGATAACTATTCTGTCGTTATTCGCGACCGTGCCTTCAGCCCCCGTTTGGGAGCGGCATGGTACCTGCCGCGCGCCGACCTGGTTCTGCGGTTCTCGTATGATCGGGTATTCCAGACGCCCGCACTGGAGAATCTTTTGCTCGCCAGTTCGCCGCAGGT
>DATIMA010000247.1:0-10985 GCA_035475915.1 Bryobacteraceae bacterium | reverse complement strand
ATTCCTCGGCGAGTTGCACTCCTGCATTGCTCGCTTCCGCTTCGCCAACCGGCATTCATTCTGCAACACAGGCCCGCCGCCGGCAAAGAAGTTTTCAGCCAACGGCTAACTGTGTCTTAACTTTTTGTGCCACGCCAGGGGGTGCGCGACATAAAAGTGGAGGTTAAGCAGCCCGGCGCGCCTCCCAATAGTCCTCGAAGCGTCCATTGAGATGGCAGCAGCGGAGGGCAAGGATGGCATTGGCCCCCCGAACAGTCCAGAACATGCCCGACCTTTTGAGACGGGAGCCGATCACCGTCTTGCAGCCGGCCTCGATGACGCCGGAGCCGACAAACAGATGCTGGCGACGAAAGCTGGGATAGCGCATGCGTCCGGCATTCCTTGCGAAGTAATCCGCTTCGAGGCGAAGCTTTTCGGCGAGTTCTGGATTGGCGGAATCGATGGAAAGAAGCGCGGTCACCAGCTTTTCGATTTTGCCCTTATCGAGCAGGCGTTGATGACGATTGATCCAACGTTTCTGATTTAGTTCGTCATTGAGGTGAAGTCGGCGAGCCAGATCCCAGAGGTGCTGGCGAGCGTGATAGAGATCGACGATCTGGACCGCGCCGGGAAAGTGTTGCTCCGCCAGATTCCAGATCCACTCGGCCCCATCGCCCATGACGACTTTCTTTACCGCACGGCTCCAACCGCGCTTCCAGGCTTCCACATAGATCCGCTTGCCGAATTCTTCGGCGGTTTCGATACCGCCGGTGTAGGTGGTAGAATCCGGCTCGCGGAGAGCGAAGCCTTCTTGGTCCCAGGTGGTTTGTGTGAACACACATCCCAGCTTGGCTTCCCGCGTATGAGCCGGCTGGCCATTCGATTTGCCTAGCCGGCCGGCGGTTTCTTTTTTCACTACCGGTACTCCTGTCCCATCCATCTGCACATACAGAATCGGAACCGGCTCACCTATGACGACTGGCAGATCCAACTGAACGGCCCGCTGCATCTCCTGCCGCTCACCGTCGGCGATATCGCCTCCGACTGCCTCTGTCGTACGCTCCACCGCTTTGGCAGTCACTTCCAGCCCGGCCAGGATTTCCATTTGCTCGCGGCCGTGATCGAAGGGCGACCCCTGGCCCACCAAGGCTTGCATGCGGCGCACGCCGGGAGAGCACTCGCGGTTTTCGATATCCAGTTCGCCATCGACGGGGAACTGGCCGTTATGACAATGGGGACAGAGATACCAGGGGCGGGTTAGTTCTACCTCGCCCAGGGCGGTGAGAATGGACCGCGAGCGCAGTTCGCGATAGCGTGCCCAATGACCGCACGGGCACGCTATCGTGCGCTGTTCCGCGGCAGGTTCGGCAAACTGTAACAGTTGACCGAGAGCCGCTGCCCCCGCCTGATGCATGGTGGCGCGGAATGCCATCTCCACCGCCTCCAGATCCATACGGCCAGTCTGATTCCGCTCGGCGAAGATGCGGCCCAGCAGCGTGGCTACTTCGCGGGCGATCTCCGTCTGGATCGCCGCGGCCGTTTTTTTTCCTCCCGCGTCAGCGTGTCCTCGACCGGGCGTAAGGCGCAAATTTTTTCGCTGACCTCAACGACCTCTCCGCAGAGCTTCTGAAATCGATGAAACTCGGCCACCTCCCGCTGTGCCTTGCGCAGAGCCGCAGCGGACTCAAAGGTCTCGGTCCTCGTCTTGCCCTTCACCCTGCGCGTCAGGCGGAAGTTGGGACCGTGGCCCGGATCATCGCGTTTGGCGCAATGACAGTTGGATTTACCGCACTTCCCAGAAGTGGCAGTGATAGAGCCTCGCCGGAAATCACCGACGGCGGCAAGCTGGCGGAACAGGTCTGTTCTTTTGGCCTCCCACTGCAGCAGAGAGTTAGTCATGTGGACCTCCTCCTCTTAGCGTATATAGACGCTTAGATTAGCGCTATAAAAAGAGAAGCCTGGCCGGTCCTGCACTTTCATGTCGCGCACCCCACGCCAGGGGACAACCGCAATAGTGTCTGTATACTGCTTATACTGGAGGTATAGGTCGTATTACTGATCGTCTGTTGTGCGACGGTGGCCTGCACCCTGTGGTTGGTGGTCGCAAGTTAAGACGGATTATAGGATCGCGGCGCCACGCCGCTCGCATTGGTTGTGCGTTCCCACAGGGGGCGTCAACAGTAAACGTAAAACGTAACTGTTGCTCCGGAAACCGTCGGCTTGTGTATCGTTGCGCGCTAACGTCGCAGTAAGGTTGAAAGCTTCCGTGGAGCCATCCTTTGTTGCGGGAAAGATGCCGAGAGCGCGGCTCGTGGCTACTTGGGCGGCCTAAGGAGCGGAAACGTTCGTGTTAGAGCCGGACGTGAACGGACTTGCGGGCGACGCAAAAACAACATTGTATGTTGAGCCGCTACAAACGACACTCTTGGGATAGTTGTACGTGACCGGTGTGCCTCCGATTGTTCTGTTTTTGTCACGGCACAAGGAGAGTAGGCCGTAAATGTCACATTCGCGGACATCCGTAAACGTCATCTGCGCTTGCGAAACCTTACTTTTGGCGCTCAAATAAAGCCGAATATTCAGGTCGTCCACATCGGTCGCGAACTGGTTATTGAAAATGTTTTCGTTGCTGTTGGCGATGGCCGTAAAGGGCCCATGTGTATCGTAGAACGGCGATTCGACTAACGTCAGGCTCACTGTTTCACCGGGTTGCCATCCGGTTTCGCTGAGGTTCACCGTCGTACCCGGCGGGTAATCCGTCGCATCCGTCGTGACGGTGGCAAACTGGAAGAGTTCGCCGGTCGAGAGTGGTTCGTGCCATCTGTGCCCCCGCGATCAACAATTGGCCCTCCTGCTTCAGTGCGTTGCCTGCCGCGGCAAATCGCGGGCTGATGAGCGCCCCTGTCGAGGTGAAAACGTCGTTCCACAGTAACGCTCCTGTTGCGCTGAAAACACCAGTCCACTGTCCGGCAGCAGCGTGGCTGTATGCCGGGTTCGGGCGGTTATCATTCCTCCGCTAACAGCGGTCCAGCTATTGGCACTTGGATCATAAATCTCGGCCGTATTTACAATGGACCCCTCGATGGTTGTCCCGCCCGCCACCAGCACGCGCCCGTCCTGCAGGGTAACCGCAGTATGATTTGTGCGCGCTTGAAGCATCGGAACGCCGGGCACAAACGATCCATCGGAGCTAAAGAGATCCGTGCTTCGGTAACGCGCCGCTACCGTCCGTTCCACCCGTAAAGAGCACCCGGCCGTCCGGCAGGAGTGCGGCTGCGCTTCCCGCTCTGGCCGGAGCCAACGTTTCGGCGGCTTGCATTTAGGTATTCGTCACACCTGTCGTATTGGTACCCGCTTGAAGTAAGTTGCATGGCAGCAACATCGCCAGGTTAAAAACAACAAAGACGCGGACAGACAGCGTTTTTATTTCGCATACTTTGACTCGTGTCTCGACTTTCTCCGTGACTTTGCACTTAATCAATTTCTCTATTGCTTTAAATGGAGATATATAGGTTTGGGTACCGGTCGCCAGTACCGTCTAAGCAGCGCTTCTTTTCCTATAATCTTCACTTGGAAACTGCGGTGATTATTGCTTGCATTTACGGCGAGTACGCCGATAAGCACCTTAGTCGAGTGCTCTGAGGGCAAAGATTGGGATGGATTCGATAGGAACGATAGGCGCATTCTGCTGGTGGGCGGCGCTGCATGGAAGACAAACATGAACCTGCGCCGGCAACCGATGCTGCTTCTCTCGGCCATTGCGGGACTGTTGCTGATAAGAGTGGTTCGCTATCAGCCGGAAGATGCGATCACGGCCCGCGTAGTAGCGGCCGTACCCGAAAAGGTCGCTTCGGCGAGATCACCGCGCCGAATCTATCTCTATTCAGTGATTCCAGGGGGCGCCTATAACGGCGTCGAGCTACGAAGCGCCGTCATCAACGATCCCCTCGTCCGCGAACACTATCGCGATTTTGCGCTCGACCGCGCGCGGACCGTTGTCCTGCGAGAGGACCGTCAGCAGTATGTGTCGTTTCGAATCGCTGGCAGCATCTTTTGGAGTAAAAAGCGCCTATTGATTCCAAAGGGCGAACTCCTCCTGACAGACGGGACGCACTATGCCCGAACGCGGTGCGGCAATCGCCTGTCCGAGAAAGCACAGGAGCAAACGGCCCCTGTCGAGCCTGATCCAGCAACCCTTAACCAAGACCCGAGCCGAACCGAGGCGGTGTCTACTTTGCATGCCTCTGAACCGGCTCATGTAGTATCGGAGTCCTTGCAAGCTCCCGGCCCGCTGTCCTTAAATAGGCCAGCGCTATCTGCTTGGAATCGGCCAGCGCCGCAGACCGATTCCCTGCCCTCGCCTTTATCGTGGGCTTACATCAATACCCCGGCACTGACTCCAGTAGTACAGTCGCTAGACGAATTCCCCCCCACCATTTCGGTTGATGTCCCCGTGACACCTCCTGCTGTACCGGCCGCTGTTTCTGAACCAGGCACACTTTACCTGTTCGGAGTTACAGGACTCGTTTCGCTCTGGGCATTGCTCTGGATGGACCGAAAACGCCGGATGCCGTAAACTACTGTTGCGCCTTACGCCGTACGTGTAGTTACGGTAAGTTTGCCGTACCGTCGCAGATTGACTACGGTGCATAAACAGTTCACAGTTGTCATAGCACACGAGAAGTGCATATCTATTCGGAGGAAACTGTGAACTTATATCGTTTAATTGCGATTGCGCTTCCGGCGGCACTGCTCGCCGGTAGCTCGATCATGCAGGCAGATACCATTGGACCAGGCAGCGATTGCGCCACTTGCGAGGGAGCAGCCTATACGCTGACATATAGCGGGTCGCCCATATCGTCCACCTCGATGACCCAGACGTTTCAAATCACGCTCGATGTAAACGACAGCACCTATACGGGGGGCGGATCGTTTCTCAACGCCGTTGCCATTAAGGTGGCCCCGTCGTCGGATATCGTTAGCTACAGCTTGGTATCCGGCCCGAGCGGGTTTTCGGGCATATCGGGCATTGGATTGGATGCCTCGGGTTGCGGCTCGAATGGCAGCGGCTTTGTGTGTACCCAATCCAGCAGCTTTGGAACGCCCGTCACGGGAAGCCCTTACGATTTTATCTTCAATATCGAGGTGGATACGGGTACGCTCTTGATCGGCACGAACGGGGCGTCCGTCAAGGCTCAGTACGTGGATAGTGAAGGTAACAAAATAGGAGCGCTTCTTTCTGAGAATATTACGCTCCAGGACGCTTCCGTACCCGAACCGTCCTCGGCCTTGCTGCTTGGCTCAGGACTGCTCGGGGCCTTCCTTCTGTTTCGCAAAACGAGCAAAACGCGCAAGGCGCGCGCCTAGGCAGAATAACCTTTCAGGGGAATGGGGGAGTTACGAGCCGAATCAGCTATGGCCTTTGGTTCGTAACCCCTTGGGCGTATAGTGATATCAGGATTTCCCTAGGACGAGGAGCTTATCACTATCAGTAAGCACTACTTCTGCATATAAAATCACTTAGAATCACACAACCTCAACAGTATTCTCACGCTACTGACGATAAGTCGTTTTAGAGGTCTATGATTCGTCTGGGTTTGTATTCGCAGGATGCCAAACTGCAACCGCTGCTGGCTTCGGCTCTCGGGAGAGAGTTCGAAGTCATTGTGGAACCGGACGGGGAGAGAATCAAGGAACTCGTCGCTCAGAATCGCTGCGAGGTCCTGATCCTTGACTTAGACTCCAGCTACTGTTCCATCGCGCAGCGAATCCAAGTTTTCGAGGATATTGCCGATTTCCGGATCGCGACCGTAGCGCTTATCGATGATGAGGCCCGGCCCGTGGCCGTAGAGCTGGTTCAGCGGGGCCTATACAGTTACTTCCGGAAACCACCCGCCTTGCGGGAACTCAAAATTGGCCTCCGCAGAGCCTATGAGCATTCGGCATGGAAGCGGGAAACCCAGCCGGCGCGCCCACCATTGGAGCAGACGGTCAATTGCGACCGGTTGATCGGTGCAAGCGCTCCCATGCGCAGCGTGTATGATCTGGTTCGCCGCGTCGCGAGTTTGAACGCCTCCGTTCTAATTACTGGTGAAAGCGGGACGGGAAAAGAGCTGGTTGCCCGGGCGATCCACAACCTGGGGAACCGGTCCAATCGCCCCTTTATTGCGGTTTCCTGCGGCGCGATTCCGGAGACTTTGATCGAGGCGGAGCTGTTTGGCCACGAGAAGGGCGCATTTACCGGCACGGTCGGAGCGCGCGAGGGATATCTGGAGCAGGCGGCAAACGGCACTCTATTCCTCGATGAGATCGGGGAACTCAGCTTGCACACGCAAGTGAAACTGCTGCGTGTGCTGCAGCAGAAGGAATTCAGCCGGCTCGGCAGCAATCGCCTTATTCCACTGCACGCGCGGGTGATATTCGCGACGCATCGCGACCTGACACAGATGGTAGAAGATGGCACGTTCCGGCGCGATCTGTTTTACCGCGTGAACGTCATGCGAATCAACTGCCCGGCGCTGGTCGACCATGTCGAGGATATCCCTTTGCTAGCGCATCATTTTCTGCGGCATTATTCGGAGCAATATCAAAAGCCCGTCCACACGATTCAGGTGAGTGCGATGACGCTGCTACAGGAGTACGGGTGGCCCGGTAATGTCCGGGAACTCGAGAACGTAATTCAGGGCGCGATCATCCTGACGGACAACGATAGCATCGGGCCGCACGATCTTCCGGAACATCTGCGCCAGCCGGTACTCGCCATGGGCGGACTGCAAGCCTCCTCGTTCGAAAAGCTGCTACACGAATTCAAGGTCAAATTGGCGACCAAGGCTATTGAAGAGTGTAATGGCAACAAGACACTCGCAGCGCGGAGCCTGAATATATCGCGCGCCTATCTGCACCGCCTGATCAGGCTTTCGGAGGATGAGTGTGACGTGGCGTGAGGGGGGAACTTCTGAACAGAGGCAAGCGGTTATCCTTGCAGGTGGAAAAGGAACCCGCCTTCGCTCCCGGCTCCGTGAAAGGCCGAAGCCGTTAGTCGAAATCAGCGGTATTCCCCTGCTTGGGCATCAGCTTCAACTGTTGCGTAAGCACGGCTTTACCGATATAGTTCTGTTGGTCAACTACGCCGCCGAACAAATCTACGAATACTGCCGCACATTCGATACCGGCGAGATTCGTATCTCTATCATTGACGATGGAGAACCTCGCGGCACAGCCGGAGCAGTTCTGAACGCAGCGCCGCAGCTCGCATCCCAGTTCATCGTGCTCTATGGCGATACTATGCTGGATGTTGATCTTACGCGTTTTTGGGATTGGCACTCCCGCGATGCGAACGCAGCGGCTTCCTTGATTCTGCACCCGAATGATCATCCGCAGGATTCCGATCTTGTTGTAATTAATACAGAGCATCGGATTCTGCAGTTCCACTCGTACCCCCGCCGCGCGGAACATTCGTATCTGCCGAACCTGGTTAACGCCGCGCTCTACATAGTAAATCGCGAGGCGCTACCAGAATACGACGAGTCTGGGCCGCTCCTTGATTTCGCGAGAGACCTGTTTCCTCAGATGCTTCAATCGGGAGCTGTTCTCCGCGGCTATCTATCAGCCGAGTACATCAAGGACGTCGGAACACCGGAAAGGCTAGACCGGGTCAACCGAGATTTTTCGGCGGGTGCAATTGGCCGAGCATCGCTACGCTTCTCAAAGCCGGCGATTTTCGTAGATCGTGACGGCACCCTGAATGAGGATCGAGGCCACATCGCGTCCCCTGAGGATTTGGTGATCTTTGATTTCGTTGCTCCTGCGGTGCGTCGTTTGAACGAAGCACAGTGGCCCACGATAATCGTCACGAATCAGCCAGTTCTTGCTCGTGGCGAGGCGAGTTATCACGAGCTGCGGCGCATTCAGGGCAAGCTCGATTCAGAACTTGCGCGCTATGGCGCCTATTTCGATCGGGTCTATTTCTGCCCACATCACCCTCACAGTGGCTTCCCGGGCGAAGTTTCTGAATTGAAAATAAAGTGCGACTGCCGCAAGCCCGCTCCGGGCCTGATCTATCAAGCCCAGCGAGACTTCAATCTCGATCTGGCTGAGAGCTGGTTCATCGGAGATAGTGCCGCCGATATCGGTGCCGCTGCCGCCGCCGGTATTACATCTATCCTCGTGCTGACGGGCCTCACTGGTCGCAACGGGAAGCACAGTTGCAAGCCCGATTTTGTCGCGAAGGACTTTGCAGCGGCTGTAGATTTCATCCTTGACGTATACCCGCTTCTGGCTTGTTCTTGCCGCCCCATTCTCGAGCTCATCGAATCAGGGTCTGGCTGGTTCGTAGCAGGAGCTTCGCAGTTTGCCAGAAGATCCCTCATCGCTACGCTAAAGCGCGAGCTGCGCAGGCTCGGTAAATCAGCTAGCGTGCAGCACACCGAGGATTGGCCTACGTCGCCGCTGGCACTGCAGCCGGATACGGTGAATCTCTGGGAGGGCCGAGATGCGACCGAACGCGCGCGTGAGGCCGGAATGCTGCGTCACTCCATTTGGGTTCACGACTCGGGCTTACAAGATGAACTGCCAGAAGCCATGTGCGCTGCTCACTCGGTTAACTGGCCTGACGGCTCGTCCTCAGATCAGAGCCCAGGGGGGATGGCGGCGTGATTATAGCTCGTACACCGCTACGAATGAGTTTTGCCGGGGGTGGAAGCGATCTGCCCGAATTCTACCGTGAATATGGTGGCGCCGTCATTAGTACGTCAATCAAGAGATACGTATACGTGACGGTGAATCGAAAGTTCGACAATGCGATTCGCGTAGCTTACTCGAAGACCGAGGAGGTCGACTCTGTTTCGCAGCTCGAACATCGCCTCGTCCGCGCTGCATTGAACGAACTCGGGATTGCCGGCGGTCTCGAAATCACGACTGTTGCGGATATCCCATCCCGCGGTACGGGACTTGGATCTTCCAGTTCCTTCACAGTGGCACTCCTGCACGCATTGCACGCGTACCGTGGGCAGCATGCGAGCAGGAGCAGATTAGCTGAAGAGAGTTGCCGGTTAGAAATTGGCGCTTGTCAGGAACCGATTGGCAAACAGGATCAGTATGCAGCAGCATTCGGCGGCCTCAACCTCATCGAGTTTAACCCGGACGATACAGTCCTGGTTTCCCCGATCGTTTGCGACTCTAGGACCATCAGGCGTCTCCGTGACAATTTGCTATTGCTCTACACGGGAATCACGCGCAGTGCATCAGACATTTTGCGAGAGCAGACGCAATCGCTTCGCTCTAATCCTCAGATTCGCACCACTCTGCAGCGAATGGTCCAGCTTTGTTACTATCTGCGCGAGCAAATGCAACAGAATAACGTTGAAGCGTTCGGCGAGATTCTTCACGAGAATTGGGAACTCAAAAAAACGCTGACCCACGGGATCTCTACTTCTGAAATCGACAACTGGTATGCCATAGCGCGCAGAAGCGGCGCTACTGGCGGGAAGATCCTTGGTGCAGGCGCCGGTGGCTTTCTTCTCCTTTACGCTCCCGCGGACCGGCATGATGCTATCTGTCGCGCTCTTCCAAACTTGCGCCGGGTAAAGGCCGATTTTGATCGTCAGGGAAGTCAAATTATTTTCTACCAGCCGACGCACGAAGAGTACGACGAGGATCGGTGGTTGGAATATCCTGATCAATTGCCAGCAGCATAGCTTGAGATCAACTTAGAAGCCCGTGGCCGGCGTGAAGACTTGATCGGCGATTTCGGTTATTGCCCGTCGAATTGCGCCGAGCGAGTCCAGCTTCGGCGTCCAGCCGAGCCGCTGCAGTTTCTCGGTTGAGTATCGAAAACGAGGGACATCGCCGACCCAACCTTTGCTCCCGCTCTGGAAGTGCACTTTAGCACAAGGCGCAACACAGGCTACAACTTCCTCCGCGATCCGGCCCACCGTGATTCCGTCGTCGTCAGGCCCTATATTGAATGCTTCGACCTTGGCTCCGGAGTGTTGGCGCAGGAACATCATTCCGTCCACGAGGTCTGTCACATGCAGATAAGGCTTCCGCTGCGTTCCGTCCCCTAGCACCTGCAGGTCGCCCGGAGCTTGCTTCAATCGATGCATGAAGTCGAGGAGAACCCCGTGAGTCGCCGGTACGCCCACCACGTTGGGGAAGCGGAAAATTAGCGCTCTGTCAAGAAACTTTTCCGCCGCCGCGGTAATGGCGGCCTCCGAGGCCAGCTTCATGGCTCCGTAGTTAGAAATCGGAAACAGCGGACCGGTACTCTCGGTCAGGAGAGTATCTTGCAGATCCCCATAGATTGCGGAGCTCGACGCAAAGAAGATCCGGCGGATTCCAAATTCATCCATGATTTTAAGTGTGTTAAAGGTCGTCATGAACGTGTCCCGCAGATCGACATCAGGATCACGAATTCCCGCCGGAATGTCCGAATTGGCCGCCAGATGCCAGACTTCTGTTATCGGATCGCGTTCCGCTGCGGCTCTGATTGCGGAACAATACTCTGCCAGATCCGAAAGGTCCGCTCGGATGAATGCGAAGCTTGGGTGATCGAGCCAGGTTTTAACGCTATCCAGGGATCCGCGAGACAGATTGTCGACCGAGATCACCGTCTCATCGCTCGAAAGCAACCGTCCAATCAGCGTGGCAGCGACAAATCCGGCCCCTCCAGTCAGAAGAATAGCCATTTACGTAAGCATCCGCTCATACAAAAGTGTGCACCAGCATTGAACAAGACGATTCGTGACTCCCGGCCACATAAGATATGTGTCGTCTGGCGGCATTGACAGTCACTCAGTAGACTTACGGATTTTTCCGACCGGTGCTGCAAAAGAGCCGGGCTCGTCGATCCAACATCGTGGTCCATTGCAAGTAGTGTGCTCGTTTCCGGTCGTGCTCGGGATGCTTCTTGTCGTCCTCACGATGGTCGTAGTTCGTTCGCGCTTCAACGACCCCGATATGTGGTTCCATCTCAAGACAGGCGAGATCATCTGGAACACCCACTCGAT
>DATIMA010000246.1:0-18406 GCA_035475915.1 Bryobacteraceae bacterium | reverse complement strand
TACGGGGTAATTTCGTACGCTGTGTCGAAGCGGACTCGGGAAATCGGCATTCGCATGGCGCTAGGCGCACGCACGGGCGAGATGCGCTGGATGTTCGTGCGCGTCGCGCTGGGATTAGCGGGGATCGGCATCCTCATCGGCCTCGGAGCCGCGGCCGCAGTCGCGCAACTAATGACCGCGCTGCTGTTTGGCATCAGCCCTCTCGATCTATTGAGCTTCGCTGTTGTGCCTTTCATCCTGGCTGCAGCGGCGGCTCTTGCGAGCTACTTACCGGCCTCTCGCGCCGCGGCAATCAATCCTGTGGATGCGCTGAAAGCAGAGTGATTCTAGCCGGCCAGAAGCTTCCTTTCGTACGGACCGTCAGTTGGATCTAGCCTAAGCGTTCGGTACACCGGTCCGAACGGCTTCGCTTATCGCGCTTGCGAGAGGCAGGACATTGCTATTTGCTGGTTGCTGCCTTCGCCTCTGTTGGTTTCGGAGCGCGCAGCCAATCCTCGAAGCGCGTCTCGCCGAGTCGCGCGTCATCGTTAGGGATCAGTGCCCTCTCGCTCACCGCGATCCCGTAGTAGCGCGCCTGCGGGTCTGAAATTACCTTGCGTGCATCCTTGCGCGCAGCCAGGTCCAGCCGGATGAGTTCGTTCAGACGAAACTGTTCGGGACCGCCTATTTCAACAGTGCCGTTCATAGGTGAGCTCATTGCGATTCCGTCTAGCGCACCAGCGACATCATCGGCTGCCATAGGCTGGATGAGTACCGGAGGCAGGCGTACCGTGTTGCCCTCCGTGGACAAATCGGCGATCTTCTCTACGAATTCAAAGAATTGCGTTGCGCGGACGATTGTGTACGGGACTGAGGAGGCTTTGATCAAGTTCTCCTGAGCGATTTTTGCGCGAAAGAAGCCGCTTTCGAGCAGGCGTTCTGTTCCTACGACCGATAATGCAACGTGATGCCCCACGCCCGCGGCCGCTTCGTACTGCAGAAGGTTGCGGGTCGATGTCTCGAAGAAATTCAGCACTGCCGTATCCTCCCAAGAAGGCGAGTTGGTCACATCGACGGCCACGGAGGCGCCCTTGAGCGCATCCGCGAGCCCTTCGCCCGTGACGGAGTTGACACCGGAACTGGGTGATGCGGCTATTACCTCCTGCCCGTGCTCACGAAGCTTTTTGACAAGCTTCGATCCAATGAGTCCAGTACCGCCAATTACTACGATTTTCATGAGTCTCCTTCCGTGCCTTACTTACCACAGCAATTCTAAAATGCCGGCTATTCGCCAAGGCTGAACGCGCTGCGCCATGGCTTCGCAAAACCAGACGAATTGCTCACCAGTGCCGCTGCCGGGCTGACTACTTCCGCTGCGAAAGCGACTGCTGGCCCGTCGGCTGGAACAGTCGCGGTGCAAAGTCCTTCAGGTCGCGACGCCAGGTCTGCCATTCGTGGGACGTGCCGGGCGACTCGTAAAACACGTGCTGGATTTTCGCTTCGTCGAGCGACGCGTGCAGTTGTTCAATGCCCTGCTTCATTCGCCGTGGCTCATCTGTACCCACTCCAATCCACAGCAGATGCACGCGCTGGGCAAACGCGGCCGGGTCGGCCATTGCGCCGTTGAACGCCGTCTTCGTGTCCGGTTTGCCGTTTCCCATCGCAAACACATTGCCGGCTCCGCTGAATCCGCCAATGTAAGAGAACAGTTCCAGATGGTCAAAGGTCACGTGGAAGGTTTGCATGCCGCCCATTGAAAGACCAGCCATCGCGCGATGATCGCGATCCGCTACGGTGCGGAATGTCGAGTCGATGAATGGGATCAGCGCCTGCGTCATATCGTCTTCGAAGGCCGACATCATGTCCTGCATCGCTTTCCTCATTTCGGGCGAACCGAACGGCTTTCCCGCGAGATCGGGAGCTGGCTGGCCCGCGCGACGGGCATAGCCGTTCGCCATCACAATAATCATCGGCTTCGCTTTCCCGCTCGCAATCAGGTTGTCCAGAATGAAGTTCGCCTTGCCCTGCCGCGTCCACCCGGATTCGTCCTCACCGCCGCCGTGCTGCAGATAAAGCACAGGGTAGCGCTCGTTGGGCTGTGTGTCATACGCCGGCGGCGTGTACACCAAAGCATCGCGCCATGTGCCGGTTACCTTCGAGTAATACCAAACTTCGCGCACCTGCCCGTGTGGGACATGCTGCGGAAGATAATAGGTAGCGCCTGCTTCCGGCACTTCCACCGCGCTTGCCCACTTCCCTCCACCGAAGTAGGCTGTGCTTCCGGGATCGCTCACTTCTGCCCCGTCCACAATCACTGTGTAGTAATGAAGCCCGGGAGCCATACGTGGCGTGGTAAATGTCCAGAATCCGTCCGCTTGCTTCTCCATATCGGCTTTCGGACCGCTCCAGAAATTGACTCTCACCTTGGACGCATCGGGCGCCTTAAACCGGATCCGAACGCGTGAGTTGCTGTCCACCCGCGGATGCTGCGCGTCCAGCACATTGGATGTAGCGGGTTTGAAATCACCCGAATCCTGGGCAAAACAGACGCCCATGGCCAGCAGCATCAAAGCTCCAATCAGTCGCATCTTCTGTCGTGTGTCTCCGTTCAAAGTCTATATTGATTCTTATGCGGTGCAGCAGGCAACAGACAATAGGGTATTTAAGAATCTTACTCGTGGCGGCTTTCTCCTGGGCATTCGCGACTGCGGAAGCTCAGCAACCCGACCGGTGCGGCGAACTGACCGGTCTGAAGATCAGCGGTGTCGAGATCACGAAAGCCGAACCGGTTGCTGCTGGAAAGACCATCCCGCCGCCTTATCCGGGCGCTCCCTCTATCGGGCCTCTTCCCGCGCACTGCCGTGTGGACGGCATCATCAATCGGCGTAAGGGCGTCGATGGCGAGGAGTTCGGCATCGGCTTTGCCATCGCGCTGCCGGAAAACGAGGCGTGGAACGGCGATTTCATGATGCAGGGCGGCGGGGGCGGTAACGGTTTCGTGGCGTATCCAACTGGAGCCGGCTATGCCGGCAGCAAACCGGGGCTTTCACGCGGATTTGCCGTAGCCAGCACCGACACAGGACACAAGGCCAAGACCGGCGCCTTCGACTTCTCGTTCATGCGCGACCAGCAGGCGTATCTCGATTTCGCGTTTCTCGCCAATGCCGAGGTCGCCGGAGTCGCCAAACAGATCATCAGCCAGTACTATGCCAAACCCGCGGCCTACTCCTACTTCGTTGGCTGTTCCACCGGCGGGCGTGAAGGCATGATCCTTTCACAGCGTTATCCCACCGCATTCAACGGAATCGTTTCCGGCGACCCGGCCATGCGCACGGGCCTGTCAAACCTTGCCATCAGCCAATGGATCCCGGTGGCATACAACCAGGCTGCGCCGAAAGACGCCTCCGGTAAACCGCAAATAGACAAATTCCTGACCGACGCCGATCGCAAGCTGTTCATGGATACGCTCATGAAGCAGTGCGATGCGAAGGACGGTGTCGCAGACGGTATGATCTTCGATCCGCTCGCTTGCAATTTCGATCCCGCGGTTCTTGCCTGCAAGGCCGGTCAAGGCGATGGCTGCATCGCTCCAGAAAAAATTGCCGCAATCAAGAAAGCTTTCTCAGGACCGAAGAACGCGTACGGTACCCAAGTCTATCCTGGGTTCCTCTACGACGCGGGCATCACTATGAAGGGACAAGTACCCGGTCTGCTCGCCCTGGGGAAAAACGGCCTTTTCGGCCCCTATACGACCGCAACAGAACTCGACGTCGATAAAGCGGCGCTACATGCCTCCGATCCGCTCGTCGAACCCGCGTCCACCAACCTTTCGACGTTTTCTCTGAAAAGGGGCAAGCTCATTTTCTTTCACGGCGACAGCGATCCGTGGTTCTCCGCGCTCGACACGCTGCGCTATTACAATTCGCTCACGGCAGCAAATGGCGGCGCAGATAAGGTATTGCAATGGAGCCGCATCTTCCTTGTCGCCGGAATGGCACACTGCGGCGGCGGCCCCTCACTCGACCATTTCGACATGCTCACCGCAATCGTCAACTGGGTCGAGAAAGGCGCTGCACCTGATTTCGTTATCGCCACCGGCAAGGCATTCCCGGGCCGCAGCCGCCCCCTCTGTGCGTACCCAACGCATGCTCAGTACATCGGAACTGGTGACACCCAGGACGCGCGCAATTTCCGATGCCAATAAAGACAATTTCTACCCCCAACACCCTACGCTCCAACTCGACATTCCGGGATGGGGAATAGAATTGAGCCGCCTGCTGCCTTAGCGTAGAAGTCAAGACTAACGCGAAGGAGGGCAATGAAGTGGACGAATTAATGCGGTGGATTCCGTTGGGGGTCGCTCTGGCGGCGGTGCTGACCGTTTTGCTTCGGCATCTACATGTAACCAAAGAACGGCGTTCTTTTGGACAGCTGATCATTCTGGGCTTTTACAAGTGGATGCGGTATCTGTGGGCTATAGTCCGGGCTATCGACGTGGGATACCTGGAATATCGACGCGTGCTGGAGGATACGCCGCTTCAAATTGAGAATGAGAAGCACCTCGGCAAGCTGGTGAAAGCATCGCTCGGCCAGAAATCGGCCCCCTATGGTTGGCAGGAATAGAATTCCCAACCGGCTTCATTGCAGCGGCCTGACCGCCACTTGCTTGAAGAAAACAATATCGTTGTTGCTGTGATTTTGCAGCCCGAAAAATCCGAATTCCGGCCGCCGCCCGCGTTCTGGCTCATACCAAAGTTTCTTGGGCGGAACCGGCTGTCCCTCGGTGTAATCCGTCACCTTCACGCCGTTCACGGTCACAACCGTGTGCGGCCCATCGAGAGTAATATCCATCGTGTTCCACTCGGGGCCTGGTTTGCCGGGCCTCGCCAGCGGCTTCGTCAGCGAATAGAGCGTGCCCGTAATGTGATACTCGTCCTCGCCTTTCGCAACGTTGTCGATCTGTACTTCGTAGCCGTAATACACCGGCATCCACGGCTCTCTGGGCTCAATCGGTATCCGAACGTATACGCCGGAATTATCGTTCTGGTCGCGCATCTTATAGACCACGCGCAGAACACAGTTGCCGATCGTGCCTCCGGTCCAGTAGAGCAAACCCATACCGCCATGGGTCTGAATCAGTCCGTTTTCAACCGTCATATTCCCGGGCCCAACGTGCTTCCAGCCTTTCAAATCTTTTCCGTCGAACAACTGCATCCATCCCTGAGCCGGCGCTGCTAGCGGAATCAGGCCGGCCAGCAGCACAAGGTACCGCAGATATCGAGTCATAATTGAAGACTATACCTAAGCGTCTGCTGACCCGTTAGGCACTAGTCTTCTTCCACTTCAGGCTCTTCGATATCTTGCAGAAACACGAAATAGAAGAAACCGCGGCATTGCACCTTTACGGTACGCGGGTTGAAGCCTTCGCCGCAAACTCGCAGATGAGCGTCTCGCGGAAGCTGCGAGATCGCTCCCAGCCGCTCCTCGCCTCCTTCCGTGCGCTGCAACTGAATTGCCGCGATGTTCTTCGGAAGCGTGAACGACTGAGGCACCGGCATGCATCACCCCAACCGATGATCGCGCAAGGCGACAGAGAATCTTGTGTCTAATATCACGAAAGCCAGCCAGGAAATTTACTGGATTTAATCTCCGATTCGCAATCCGCTTTCAGTTTTCCGATGCGAAACTGAAGCTAAAGCGGGAAACCGTCTGCGTTATGAAGCTCGATCCCAACACGAAGGTATCCAGTTTACTGGCCGCGATCCCAAGCTCTGGCCTTGTATTCGACAGATTCCGCATCGCGCCCGATACGACGAGCGACCTCACATTGCAGCAGGCATGTGCCGGTGCGGGCATTGAATTCGACGAGTTTCTCCGGGCCATGAAAGAGATTGACTGGCGCGACGAAGCGCCCAGTACTGGCTGACCATTAGGCGAATTCAGACGAGAGATCGGCGGGCGTTTTCCCCTCGCCGTGGGGCCGCTCTAACCCGGCAAAGGCTGCCAGTCGCCGCATGTCGGGAATTGTCACCAATCTCCTTCCTGTCATTTCTATAAGCTTGCTTCTCTGCAGGTGTGTCAGAGCGCGAGAAACCACCTCGCGCGCCGACCCGATGCGGCTTGCTATCTCGCCCCGGGTCAACGTGAGCTCAACTACCCGGCCCGATCCGACGGGAAGACCTCGCTCCTGGGCAATCGCGAGCAGATATTTCCCGAGCCGCTGATCGACATTGTGAAGCGCAAGCGTTTCAATCAATTCGGCGTAGTGCCGGACTCTATGGGACATCACCTTCGCTACATTCCATAACAATTCCGCATGCTGCTGGCACAGTTCATGCACGTCGCGAGTCTGTATACAAAGAACCTCAGCCGCTGTATCCGCCACCATTGTGCTGTAGAACTTGCCGCCATTGAAGACGGGAGCCAAGGCAAGCACCGCCCCGGCATGCTCGGTTGATAGAACCTGCTCGTGCCCTTCCGCATCCTGCCGGACAGAACGCAGTTCGCCTCGAGCCACCACATAGAGCCCGGACCCTTCCTCGCGCTCCGAGAAAAGCACCTGCCCCCGCTTCACCTGCCGGCTGGTCGCAAGGTTGCTGACCTTTCGCAGAAGCTCGTCGCTCAAGTTGCCGAAGATCTCCGCCTTCTTAAGGATCGCAAGCTTATCAACTGCCTTCGGCGCCCCGGTCAATGGCATGAGCGTTGGATGTGGCGATTCTTGCGAATGTTTCTCGCCACACCACGTTGTTTTGACCGGCCAGCTACTGAATTGCCCTCACTAAACGGCGGGCGTCGCAGCCGGCGCGTTATGGCGTCCAAACCCGCGCAGGCGTGAAACCTCAGGCGGCGCGTGCCGGTGGTCGCCGACGCTGCCTCCAATGAGCGCGGCTACGCATCCACATAGAATTCCGCCGAATATTACCAGAAAGAGTGTCGATGCCTCGCCAGCTACCATTCCCGCTGCCTGAGGCGAGGTCGTTACCGCGTTTGTGGTAGCCGCGACTGCCGGGCGAACCGCCATGACGGCGGCGTTGAGAGCATTCCCAAACAGCCAAATGGCAAACGCGAACGTGGACATGGTCGTAAGCCCCCACGTCACCGCTCCGTGCATACGCCCGCTGGCGTACGTATTATCAGCCATCCGGGCCGTAGCCCACGCCCCCAAAAACAAAGCCACAAACGCCGTGACGAAATACCAGGCCTGCGACCATGCGCTGATTCCGCCGCCTCCCCCGCCCGACATTGTGAATCCGATAAACAGCCCAAAGGCCGCGAACAGTAACTCTGTCGCAAGCGCTATCAACGTTCCGCCGAAAACGGCCGCCCAGGATATTCTTTTTGTAACAGCGATTTCATCGACCGCCACTAATTCTGAATTTACTTCTGCCATAAACTCCTCTCCTGTATTGTTAGGCGATGCTATTCCCGATCTGTCTCGCCAGTAAAATTCTCTGCAGCATTTACATCATGCTGCAAACAAGGCTGCATGTGCCGGGAGTGAATGTAGTGACTCTTGTCACAAACAGGCAGGTGGGATTCGCGTTTTGTGCGTGTTCACTTGTGGCTGAAAATCACCGTTCGGCCACTAACACGATCTCATAGGCAAGCAACCCCGGCGCAATCGCGGTCGCCACCCGGAGTAAATGGTTTGTAAGACGAAGAAGGCGGTTGTCAGAGCGAATTGGAACGACGCGTTCCACTGGAATAATCGTAAAATGGCGGCCGGTAATGCGCCATCCGTGTTCTTCGAGGAGTTTGCGAACCGATCGCTTCGTAAAAAAGCGCAGATGGGACCAGTCGAGGATGCCACGGTCGCTATATCGGAACCGGCCGAGCAGAACCATCAGTCGCACCGTCAGATTGACCGCGTTCGGTACTGCCACAATGAGCTTGCCGCGGGCCGTCAGCAGCCGTCGCGCATCCTGAAGAACCAAAGATGGGTCTCGCAGATGCTCTAGTACGTCTAGCAGCAAAATGCGATCGAACGGCTGGGTAGAGCGATCAATCAGCTCACCGAAACCCTCTTCGAGTTGATCACGGGCTGCGCCGCCGGAATCGCAATCTAATGAGATGACGCTGTTTCCGGCGCGCGCCAGTTCCCTTCCAAGCGCGCCATCTTTGCTCCCGGAATCGAGCACCCGCTGGTTCGTTCCTACTAAACGCGAGGCGTAGTAATGCAGCGAGTAGAGGCTGCGCTTGACCGCATACGGAATGAAATACTCCGCGTACTCCGGATAGGAGCGGACTGAACGCGATGTTTTGGCATAGCGATAAACGGCGCGCACAATGGCTTTCGCGTACTTAGGGCCATTTACCCGGCAGATCTCGTCACCATAGAAAGTCGGGATCGGAACTTCCACAATTCGGAAGTTCTGGTGGTGCAGCTTGATGATGATCTCCGTATCGAAATGAAAATCATCGGTAAGCTTGTCGAGCTTAATGTTAGCCAGCGCGTGGACGTTGTAAGCGCGGTATCCGCTGTGAAACTCGGTCAGGTGCAGACCCAAAGCCCGGTTCTCGAATGCCGTCAGAACACGGTTTCCAACATACTTGTAGACCGGCATGCCGCCCTTCAGCGGCCCGCCGAAATCCTTCATCATGCGCGAACCAAAGACCGCGTCGGCTTCGTCCCGAATCAGCGGCGCATACATGTGAGACAGCAGCTCCGGCGCGTATTGGCCATCTCCATGCAGCAATACCACCACGTCGAAACCCTGCTCAATGAAATAGCGGTATCCGGCTTTCTGGTTGCCGCCGTAGCCCAGGTTCCTCGGGTGTTTCAGCACACGAAGCTTGGGAACGTTCGTCATTGCCTGAATGCCGACCGCCAGTTCGTACGTGGCGTCGTCGCTGGCATCGTCGAACACAACCACCTGCTCTACGTTTTGCCACACGTCCGGAGTGATTCGCTTCAGAACTTTGCTAAGGGTGGTCAGCGCGTTATAAGCAACGATGAAGATGCCAATGCGCTTCCCACAATTGTCGGCACGCTCCGGAGATTCTTCCAGGGCATTCTTCCGAAACTGCGGAAGCGGCTCGAAGGGTAGCGTCAATCGCTGCGGCGCTTCAACCGGCGGGATAGTAGTCGGAAACACGTCCATGACTTCACAGGCGGCGCTGAAATCCGCATCTTCGACCTGATCGTAACACCGTGGAATGCCGTCCGGGCTTGCGTCGAGAGTTAAAACTGCTTCACGCGAACCGTGCTGGTCCTACCCGCAACTTATTGGGTTCGAAGCCACGGCCAGCTATAAAAGCGGCGAAAGCAGACAAGGCACCGGGTCGGAGTCGCATGAAGCAGAAGCAGCGGCCAATCGCGCAACCGGGTATGGGATTTGCGAACTTGCTTTGATAGACACGTAGGGCACATAGAGCCACCAAACGTCATGTGGACGCTCCCAAACGGCTTTCTACTTCAGTTTAATCCCACCGCCCTATCCTGTGATGCTGGTATAAACCCAGGCGGCCGTCAGAACGATCATAGTAACGGCTGTGGCCCAGGCAATCCAGTTCTGCCATCGCTTGTTTTTGAAGGACCCCATCAGCCGCGGCCGGTTCACCAGCAAAAGCATATAGACCAGCACAAACGGAATCAGCATGCCATTGGCGACCTGCGAATAGAGAATGAATTTTAGCAGCGGCAGGTGCGGAATAAGCACAATCCCGGCCCCGCCGCCAATCAGCAGCGTGTAAAGCCAGTAAAAGATCGGGGCCTCTGAGAACCGTTTATCAAGACCCGATTCGAACCCGAGTCCCTCACACACGTTGTATGAAGTTGCCAGAGGAAGGATAGCGGCAGACATCAAGGATGCGTTGATCAGGCCCACCGCGAACAACAGTGATGCAAACCTCCCCGCAAACGGCTTTAGAGCGACCGCCGCTTGCGCCACGTCGGTAATTTCAGGATGGTTCGAGTGGTAGATGGTAGCTCCGCATGCCACCACAATGAAAAATGCGATCACATCCGTGACAACGCACCCCATGATGACATCCAGACGGCAAAGCCCGTAGTGCCTCGTATCAACGCCCTTCTCGACAACGGAGGCTTGCAAATAGAACTGCATCCAGGGAGTGATTGTGGTTCCAATCAGCCCTACAATCACTACCAGGTAGGCTGGATCGCTGCTGAAGGTTGGAATAATCGTTTGTTTTAAGGCCAGATCCCAATCGGGCTTGGCCAGGAAAGCAGAGATCGGGTAGGCGAAGTAAACCAGCGACGCCAGAACCAGGATGCGTTCCACCGGCTTATAGCTGCCGCGAACGATCAAAATCCAGACCAGGGCCGCGCCGATGGGCACTACGATATATTTGCTTACGCCGAAAATGCCCATACCGGAGGCGAGGCCGGCAAATTCGGAAATAATATTGCCGAAATCAGCCAGTCCCAGCACGACCATGGTGAAGAACGTCGCGCGCAGGCCAAACTCTTCCCGAATCAGGTCCGAGAGCCCTTTCCCCGTGACCGCTCCCATGCGCGCCGCCATCTCCTGCACGACGATGAGGCCGATGGTTACCGGGATCAGAGTCCACAACAACTGGTAGCCGAACTGGGCGCCGGCCTGGGAATAAGTCAGAATACCGCCAGGATCGTTGTCGACATTCGCGGTAATGAACCCTGGGCCCAGCACCGCGAGGAACGCCACCAGACGCGAGCTGATGAGCGCAAATGGCGACCTCCTGCGGATGGCGGCTTGGATCATAGTTGACAGTAAAGTCGCAAACCTTCATTGTTGACTATGATCTTTTCAGGAGAATTAAGGGAGATGTAATGCTTCCTGAATTTAACCTGTCTACTCTTTAACCCAGATGCCCCGAATTAAATTGTGCTTTCTATGGCACATGCATCAGCCGTTATACAAGGATCTTGTTACCGGCGAATATAAGCTGCCTTGGGCTCGTCTGCATGCCCTGAAGGATTACTACGGGATGGTCAAAATCCTGGATGAATTTCCGGAGGTGCACCAGACGTTTAACCTGGTGCCCTCTCTGCTGGTTCAGATTGAGGACTATGCAAGCGGAAAAGCGTCGGATGCGTTCCTGCATCTGGCGCTCAAAAAAGCTGAGGATCTGGAGCCCGGCGAGAAAGAGTTCATTTTGCGCTATTTCTTTCAGGCGAATCCAGAACACGCAATCGGACAGTACCCGCGATACGCGGAACTCTTTCTCCTCATGCAGCAAGCGGACATGAATCCGCTTCGCGCCACGGACTCCTTCGATACCCAGATGATCCGCGATCTGCAGGTGCTATCGCAGCTCGCCTGGTTCGACGAAGAATATTTGCGGAATGATGCTGGAGTGCGCGATCTGGTGGTGCGCGGCAGGGATTTCAATATTCAGGATCAGGTGCTGGCGGGATCGAAACAATTTCAGGCACTAGCGAATGTGGTTCCGGTCTATCGCGATTTCTGCCGGACTGGGCAGATTGAGCTTTCGGCCTCCGCGTTTTACCATCCCATTCTTCCGCTGCTATGTGACTCGAATATCGCCAATGTCTCGCATCCATATATACCGTTGCCTCCGCAGTTCTCCTATCCAGGCGATGCGGAAGAGCAATTGCGGCGAGCGCGGACCTGCTTTGAGGAGCGATTTTCATCTGCTCCAACGGGCCTGTGGCCGTCGGAAGGATCGGTTTCCGACCGGACTCTGGAACTCGCCGCGAAACTGGGTTTCCAGTGGACTGCCTCGGACGATGGCGTGCTGGCCAAAACACTTGGCCAGCCTGTATCGTCCGAGAGCACTTACCGGCCCTACGTCTGGCGCAGCGGCGGCCGCGAGATAAAGATCATTTTTCGAGATCACCGGTTGAGTGATCTGATTGGCTTCGTGTATTCGCGGATGGAGGCGGAGGAAGCAGCCGAACACTTTATCGGCGAAGTTCGGAGGAACTGCGCGCCGATACTCAAGTCCGGACGGGATGCTCTGGTGCCCATTATTATGGATGGCGAAAACGCCTGGGAATCGTACCGGGAGAACGGCCGGCCGTTTCTGCGCGCGCTTTACTCGCGAATTTCCACGGATTCACAAATGCAGGCGCTCACTATCTCGGAGGCTCTGAAGACCATGGAGCCCTGTGAGTTATCTCATATCTTTCCAGGCTCCTGGATCGATGCAAATTTCGATATCTGGATTGGCGCCGATGAAGATAACCGCGCCTGGGGACAGCTTCTGCGGGCCCGCAAAACGTATGACAAGGTGATGCGCTCTTCCCGGGCCGCTGCAATCTCTGCCGCCAACAAGCAGACCGCCTGGGAGGAGTTGCTGATTGCGGAAGGCAGCGACTGGTGCTGGTGGTATGGTCCGGAGCACTCTTCCGCAAACCGGCCCGAGTTCGATCAGCTCTATCGCGATCACCTGGCAAACGTCTACCGGCTGCTCGGCCTGGAACCTCCCGAGGAACTGAGTCAACCCAATCTGAAAGAAGCCGAAACGGGACTACACGAGCAGCCTAGCGGCTTGATTGAACCGAACATTGACGGCGTCCTCTCACCGCGAAACGAGTGGTCGGATGGCGGCCGCTATCGAATCGATAACCGCTCCGGACCGATGCACGGCCAGCCGCCGTTGATACGGGAACTGCTCTACGGCAGCGACGGTCAGAACGTGTTTCTGGGTATCGAATTAAACGATCGCCCGATTGGCGGACCTCCTTTCGAATTCCGTCTGAGGATTAAAACTGGCGCGGAAGCCATGTTCGGGATGCGGATCTCGGCGGCAGAAAATGGCACGGCGGCCATCGACACGGATTTGCCGACTGGCTCCATCAGTGCTGCGATCAAGGATCTCTGCGAAATTCGCGTCTCGATGAATGCTCTTGGACTGCGCGCCGGTGAGCCGTTCTTCCTGCAACTGGCGATTTACCGCGAGGGACTTCCGGTCGCGCATCTGCCCGATCACGGCGAGCTGCAACTACTATCTTCACCGATGACTGCGTTTGCCTTCTAACGGCGGCGTCGCGGGCTTTTGAAGTACACTTGCATTTTGACCTTTCGAAAGGATTTTTATGTCTGCAGACCAGTTTGATCGCCGTGATTTTCTGAAGCGCACCGGCAGCATGGGCGCGGGCGTTGCACTTGCCGCCAAGGCGTTTGCCAAGAGCAATAGCAAAATCAATCCCTCCCGCGTACTTGGCGCGAACGACCGTATCAATGTCGCGCTTGTCGGCTGTGGCGGCCGCGGCAGCTCTGATGCCCGCTCGTTTACTAAATTCGGCGAAAACAACAACAACGCCTGCCAGATTGTGGCGGTCTGCGACGTCTACGCAAAGCGCCGGCGCGAACAGGCCGAAAAATACAAAGCCAAGGCATTTGGCGACTACCGCGAACTGCTCGCGATGTCAGAAGTCGATGCCGTGATTGTTGCGACACCGGACCACTGGCACGCGCGCGTTGCGCTTGATGCCATGGATCAGGGCAAGGATGTCTATCTGGAAAAGCCGATGTGCCACACCATCAAAGAGGTTAAGGAACTGGTGGACACAGCGCGCGAAACGAAGCGAGTGATTCAGGTCGGCTCGCAAACTACTTCGGCCGATCAGTGGTGGAAGGCCAAGAAGGCGATTGCCGACGGCATGATCGGCAAAATGATCATGAGCCAGGGTTCCTACCATCGCAACTCAATCGAAGGCGAATGGAACTGGCCCATCGATGCGGCCGCGGGGCCGAACGGCAAGGGCGACGATTACATCGACTGGAACATGTGGCTGGGGCCCGCTCCCAAGCGTCCGTTCGATGCCGATCGCTTCTTCCGGTTCCGCAAATATTGGGACTACTCGGGCGGCATAGCGACCGACCTCTTTTTCCACGTTGTTGCTCCATTGAACATCTGTTGGGATAAGCCGCAGTATCCGGTGAAGGTAATGGCGTCGGGCGGCAAATATGCGTTCGTCGACGATCGCGAAGTGCCGGACACGTTCCACCTGCTGGCCGAATACCCCGAAGGACACTCTCTGGTGCTCAGTTCTTCCATGGCCAACTCGCAGCACATCCCTGGCCTGATCCGCGGACACGAGGGCACCATCATCATGGTGGAGCACGGCAAGTTCGAAGAGCCGACGCCGAATATCCTGGTTCGTCCGGAGATCGTTCGCCTGCCCGACCCGGCTAACCCGGGAGAGGACAAGGGACACGGCACGTTCCCCGGATACAAGTTCGGCTCAGAAGAAATCAAGATTCCGGTCGAACAATACGATATGATGCAAGCCCACGTGGGCAACTTCCTGCAGTGCATGCGCACCCGTCAGAAGCCGCATCTGGATGTCGAAACCGCCGCTCACGCCCAGATTTTGATCAGCCTCTCGGTTGAGTCCTATCGGGATGGGCGCGTCAAGTATTGGGACGAGAAGAACTGGAAAACCTCCGAGAAGCCGGTCAAAGCGTAAGCGGCGAGCACGGCGGATTGGCGGCTCCCCCGCTCACGCTGCCAGCGGCAGTTCGACTGAGACAGGCATGGCGATCACATTATCGGTGGGCAGTTTCGTGACGAGTGCATCCGTCGCAATCTTCAGGAGCTGTTCGGTGCGCGGGCTCATATCGAATTCATCCGAGAAGCGGCGCAGTTGCGTGTTGAATGCGCGGCGCAGGTGAACAATCGCCTGTTCCAGACCCAATTTCGGGATGTCCATGATGGCAAACTTAAGAATGCTGTCCATCAGCACCGTTTCCACGTTCAGCATCTTGTAAATGGCGCGGCGGTTCCGGGCAACGTACTTTACAACTTCCTTGCTGCGGTAGGCAAAGTAGTGCTCGCGGGTAAACCAGGTGAAGCGCTTCGTATCCAGGGACCTTAACTCACGTCCCAGCTTGTTGGCCGCGGACGCAAACGCCCGGTTCAGCGCCTCGGTCTGCTGAATGTCGTAGGTGAACATGTTCGTCGGCTTACCCGAAAAGGGATGCGTGCATTGGTACACCAGGATGGGATAAGCGGTGTGGGGCCGCAGCAGGATTTCCGCATTCGCTGAGAACCATTCGCGAACCCAGCCGCGCATAGCAGTCTGCATGGCTTTCGAAACGGTCGAATAGGTGGGGAAGTAGGCCGGCGTCCGTTCTTTCGGGGCGCGCTTCCAAACGGAAAAGTCGATTCCGTTATTTTCGACGCGCTCCGGCGTCTGATTGCTTTCCACGGATGCTTTCTCCGGCTCCGTATTGCGTACCGGCATCACGATCAATTCGCCCATATTCAGCCTCCCAAAATGCTACGGCCGGGAACTAAGTCCCGGCCGGCGGTGTAATTTGCGCTCGCGACTTTTCTCGCGAGCGACTCGAAAGTAGCATGAGCGATCCCCAAAAACGGCAGCCCTGCGACCTCACGGGTCGATCAAATTCACGCTAGCGTTTTGAAAACAGGGGAGAAAAAAATTTCGAGATTTTTTTTAAACTTTTGTGACTACTGTTTCGAGACGGGTCAAAAATGGCGTATTTCCACGCCTTTCGAAGTTTGCCCGCTATTCAGCCCGCAGCGCTTCCAGCGGATTGACCGAGGCGGCACGATGCGCGGGAATGAAACTGGCCAGGAGCGCCGAAATGGCGAGTACCACAGCGACGCCGGCCAACGTCGGCACATCCCAGGAGCGGACCCCAAAGAGCAAGCCGCGCATCAACATCGCCGCCGCTATCGAGCAGCCGAGACCGATGATGATGCCAGCGGCGACCAGCCACCCCGCCTCTTTCAGGATGAGCCGATACACCATTCCGCGCTCCGCTCCGAGCGCCATACGAACTCCAATTTCGCGAGTCCGCTGGCTTACCGAGTACGCGATGACTCCGTAGAGCCCGACAACACCTAGCAATAAAGCCCAGCCGGCGAAGCCTCCCACCAGCCAGGCTGCCGAACGATGCAGATAGGCGGCCTGCGAATTGTCGATCCTCTGACTCATCGTCATCGCGCCACCCGTGACGATGCCCGGATCGATCCCGCTGATGACCGTAGCGAGGGCCGGCAGCACCGACTCGCCGGTTTGCGATGTGCGCACGATCACCCCGAAGTCGTGATCCGGGCTCTGATTAAAGGGAAGATATTCGGCCGGCCAGATTTCTGAATCGAGCGAACCCTCCCGAATATCGTCCACAATGCCGATGATCTCTTTCATTGACTTCGGCGACAAGTCATCATCGCCAAACTTCTGGCCGATGGGGTTCTCGCCGGGGAAGTATTTCCTCGCCAGCGCCTGATTGATGATGGCGACGCGAGGCTTGGACGCATCTTCCGCGTCAGTGAAATAGCGGCCGCGCAACAGCTTTACCCCAAGGGTTTTGAAGTAGTCCGCGCTGACGTCGCGTTCGTTCACCTCATTGTGCTCGCCATGGTAGGGCCGGCCCAAGAATCTGATCCAATCCGTGTTGCCGTTGCCGCTTAATGGCACCCTGGTTGCGATTCCAACAGATTGTACGCCTGGCAGCGCCGAGATCCGGCTGGCGACCTGGCGTGCGAGCGCAACAGTCTGCTGGTCCTTAGCGTAGCGGGACTGCGGGGCGCCAACAAAGAGCATGGCCAGATGATCTGGCCGAAACCCGGTGTCCACATGGAGCAGGCGATACAGACTCTTGCCGAGCAGACCTGCGCCCACCAGCAGCACCATGGCCGTCGCCAACTCCAGGACCACGAGTTTGGAACCGAGCCTCCGCCAGGTATTGCCCGAGGAGCCGCGGCTGCCTTCGGCCAAGCCCTCCCGCATTCCGGAGAAAGACAGATGCAAACTGGGGGTCAGGGCGAATAATACTCCAGCAAGCAGCGCGACGGCGCACGCGAAGGCCAGCACATGCGCATTCAGACCAAGGCCATGAAGATAGGGCATGTTGGCCACCATGTCTTCCGGTATGAGCTTGGTAAGGAGCCGCATGGACCAAACGGCGGATATGAGACCGAGCGCCGCGCCCGCTGCTACGAGCATTACGCCTTCTGTGACGAACTGGCTGATTAATCGGGCGCGAGATGCGCCGAGCGAGCTTCGGACTGCGATTTCGCGCCTACGGCCCTCCGAACGGACCAGCAGGAGACTCGCCACATTCACACAGGCGATCAATAGCAGCAATCCCGCTCCGCCGAGCAACGTCAGGAGTATAGGACGAATATTGCCAACGATTAATTGACTTAAAGGGACCACGGCGGCGCCTTGGCCGCGATTGGAGCCCGGATACTGCTTTTCCAATTGCCGGGCGATGGACTTCATGTCCGTTAACGCAGTCTGGACAGAAATGCCATCCTTGAGGCGCGCTATTCCGAGGAGGGCGTGGCAGCTTCGCCTCAGGTCGCATTCGCTCGAAGCGTGAAAAGCCGTCCAAAACTCGGCAGGCCCGGCGGGAGCGAAGTGAAATTGGGCCGGTAACACCCCGATGATGGTGTTCGGAGCGCCACTCAAGGTAACTACCTTTCCCAATACATCCGGTCTACCGCCATATCGCTTCTGCCAGGCGACATAGCTCAGCAGGACGGTGCGTGGCGCTCCGGGCAAATCTTCGCCCCTATAGAAATCGCGCCCGATCACAGGAGCGATCCCCAGCGTGCGAAAGAATCCGTCGGTTATTCGGACGCCTGCCACTGATTGCACGCCTGCCGGGGTTCGCATTATGAAATGCGACGGCTGGTACGCAGCCAGCGAGCTAAACACCTTGTTGAGTTTCTTCCAGTCGAGGTAGTCGGGATAGGAGAGATTGCAATACGGACACAACGGGATACTTTCCGTTACGCCGACCAGCCGTCCCGGATCGCGGTAAGGGAGCGGTTTGATGAGAGCCGCGTCCACAAAAGCAAAGATTGATACGCTGGCGCAGAGGCCGAGAGCCAGCACCAGGACGGCAACGGAGGTGAAGCCCGGGTTCTTTCGCGATTGGTGGATGGTGTAGCGAACATCCTGCACCAGATTCTCAAGGAACGGGATCGAACTGCGGTCGCGGCAGGCCTCCTTCGTTGGCTCGATGCCGCCTAACCGCAAAAGGGCCTCTCGTCGTGCCTGCTCGGGATTCATCCCCGCGCGCAGGTTGTCATCGATATGCAACTGAAGATGGCTGTCGATCTCAGCGGCAACTTCCCGGTCCCGGTGTTTGTGGCGGAACAGGCCGGCGAGCCGCAAGAGCCACGCTCGCGGCTTATTCGGCACGGAGGGCCTCCACCGGATTAACGGACGCGGCGCGGTGCGCGGGGATATAGCTGGCCAGAAGCGCTGAAAGGGCAAGCACGGCGGCGACAGTAACGAGGGTCGGCGGATCCCATGAATGAATATCGAAGAGCAGGCCGCGCATCAACGCCGCGGCGGCTAAAGAGCACACAAGGCCGATGGCAATGCCGGCCGCAGTCAACCAACCCGCCTCTTTTAAAATGAGCCGATAGACCGAGAGGCGCTCCGCACCGAGGGCCATCCGAATCCCGATCTCCCGCCGTCGCTGGCTGACCGAGTAAGCGATCACTCCATAGAGCCCGATAACGCCCAGCAACA
>DATIMA010000245.1:0-2621 GCA_035475915.1 Bryobacteraceae bacterium | reverse complement strand
CAAAATGGAAGCCGGGCTGAATGAACAGGTCGGTATCACCTTTCATCCCCTTCAGACCGCCTCTCGATAAGGCTGTTTCCACGCATCGCACGCTGGTTGTTCCAACGCACAGCCGCCGCTCCGCGCGGCGCATGATTTCGGCTTCCCGATCGTCGATTTCGAAAGTCTCTTTATGCAGCCGAATATCTGACAACGCCTCTCCCCGCAGCGGCGCGAACGTTCCGAGCCCGACATGTAAAGTGACACAGGCAAGTTCCGCGCCGGCAGCGCGGCAGCGCGCCAGCATCTCCGGTGTGAAATGCAGACCAGCGGTAGGGGCGGCAACGGACCCGCGCCGGGCAGCGAATACGGTCTGGTATCGCTCGCGATCGCTGGTGTTCGGCCGCCGGTGAATATACGGCGGTAGCGGCGTTTCGCCCAAGTCTTCCAGCAATTCTTTGGTGTTCGCCTCGGCGTGAAACCGAATTGTGCGTTCGCCGTAGTCCCCTTGCGACAGAACCTCGGCTCGCAACCTCGGGCCAAAAATGATCTGATCGCCAGTCCGGACGCGCTTTCCGGGCCGGACGAGCACATTCCAGGCGACCTCGTCCGCATCCAACGCGCGAACCAGGAATACTTCAACCTTCGCTCCCGAATCCGTATTGCGATGGCCGTGCAGCCGCGCCGGAAAAACTCGAGTGTTGTTCAGGACCAGGCAATCACCCGGATGAAGATAGCTACTGAAGTTCTGAAACACATCGTCCCGGAAGGATTGTTCTTTCCGCGAAAGAACCAGCATCCTCGAAGCGCTGCGCTCGGTTAGAGGTTCTTGCGCGATCAGTTCTTCCGGCAGCTCATAATTGAAGTCAGAGACTTGCAAACCCTCATTTTAGGAATAGAGAGCTCGTGCGATGAAACTGCCGCCGCCGTTGTCGAGAGCGGCCGCGAGATCCGTTCCAGTATTGTGGCCTCACAGCTTGATACGCACGCGAAATATGGCGGAGTGGTTCCCGAGCTAGCTTCACGCGAACATTTGCGTGCAATTGTTCCAGTTGTGCGGCAAGCTCTAGAGTTGGCGGCTGTCCCGCTGGAACAACTGAGCGCAATCGCCGTAACCGCGGGTCCCGGCCTGGTCGGTTCGCTGCTGGTCGGTGTGACCTATGCCAAAGCCCTGTGCTTCGCGGAAAATTTACCTCTCATCGCCGTGAATCATGTCGAAGGCCACATCCATTCGGTCCTGCTTGATAATCCGGATCTTTCGTTCCCTGCCCTCGCTTTGGTCGTCAGCGGCGGCCATACCCATCTGTTTGAAGTTCGCGGAATGGGCGAGTACCGTCTCCTGGGCAAGACACGCGATGATGCAGCCGGCGAAGCTTACGATAAAGTTGCGAAGCTTCTCGGTTACGGCTACCCGGGCGGCCCGACTGTTGACCGCCTGGCAGCGTACGGCAATCCCCGGGGCATCAAATTTACCCTCGCCAAAATGAAAGGCAACGAGCTCGATTTCAGCTTCAGCGGCTTGAAAACTGCTGTTCTGCGCTGGACCCAGCAGCACGATCTCTCGGATGAGATCGCGCGCCGCAAACAGCTCGTAAATCCCACCTTCGAAGATTGGCTCGCGGCAACGCCCCGCCAGACCCTCGATTTGCTGGCTAGTTTTCAATTCACCGTCATTGAAGAATTATTGCGGCGCGCAATCCTATCCGCTGAGCAAATTGGAGCGGAGTCGGTGATCGTTGCGGGCGGCGTGGCTTGTAATCAGGGGCTACGGAGCCAGGCGGCCGGGGCCTGTAATCTGAACTTCTTCTTCCCTTCCCCAGGGCTCTCCACCGATAACGCAGCCATGATCGCAGCCGCGGCATTTCCGAAATTTCAGCGGCGCGAGTTCTCCGGGTTCGATCTCAAGGCGCAAGCGAGCCTGGTGTTAGCTTGAGTTTATGGGTCCTCACGCTCCTGGCGAGCAACCAAAACTGCCGATTCCCGGCGTTCAGAACATCATCGCGGTTGGATCCGGAAAGGGCGGCGTCGGAAAAAGCACGATTGCGGTGAACCTTGCCGTCACACTCGCCAAACTCGGCTACGCAACAGGCCTGATGGATGCGGACGTCTACGGGCCCAACGTGCCGCTTATGATGGGCGTGCGGCAGACGCCTCATGCGATCGGCCAGCGGATTCAGCCGATTGAAACACATGGCGTCCGCCTGATGTCCATGGCCCTGCTGAATCCAGGAGATAAGCCGCTGGTCTGGCGTGGGCCCATGCTGAATAGTGTGATCCAGCAATTTCTGCGCAATGTTGATTGGGGAGAACTCGATTACCTAGTGATCGATCTGCCTCCCGGTACCGGTGATGTCCAGTTAACGCTGATTCAGACGACGCCGCTGACCGGAGCCGTCGTTGTCACGACCCCTTCCGATGTGGCGCTCGAAGACGCCCGGAAAGCGGTGAACATGTTCGAGCAGGTACGGGAACAAGTGCTCGGCATTGTCGAGAATATGAGTTATCTGGAGCACAACGGCGAACGGCTTTACATTTTTGGGAAGGGCGGCGGCGCAAGGACGGCGGAATTAATGAAAGTACCGCTGCTCGCCGAGATTCCGCTTGATCCGAAAACGCGCGAGATGGGCGATTCAGGTACCCCC
>DATIMA010000244.1:0-2276 GCA_035475915.1 Bryobacteraceae bacterium | reverse complement strand
CTCCCTCGCCATTTCGCCGAGCACGTACTCTGCTCCGGCGTTGTTCGGATCGATCACTAGCTCCGCTTCGAACTCCTTCTTGGCCTCCTGGAAAGTAGTTGCCGCTTTCGGCTTGGAAAGAATGAGCCGCCCGATGCGGTAGTGAATGCCGGGAAGTTCCGGGTTCTTCTCAAGAACGGTCCGATACTCAGACATTGCATCATCCCATCGCCCTTGCGCTTCCAGAGCTTCGGCGTTCAGTTGGTGCACCTGGTATGCAGAGGGATTGGTAAATAACAGATCCTGCGAAGCGCGAATGGAAAGATCGGAAAATACATGCACACTTAGGAACTGCACATCCGGATCGTGGGGAAGTTCGCGGCGCAGAGTGCGTAGAAAGTCCAGCGCATCATCCTGTCTGTTAAGCATCATCGCGCAATGGATGCCAGCTTTGGCTACGGTTTTCTTGTCGTCATCGCTCAAAACATGCGTGTTGACCTTCTTTAAGCGCGGGATTGCTTCCGGGCAGTGTCCCGCTTGAGCGAGGTTGAGGCCGGTTTTCGCCGCATCCTCGGGCGAGCGTGGTGTTTGCCCCCAAAGAATTGATGTAGCCGCGAATGACAGCAAAAACAAAAACAAAACCCGATTCATGCAATACCGATTTAACGATGATGGCATGAATCGGGTGAAAGACCGGAGGCGGAGCTAAAGCTCCACGCGGGCTGAAAGCCCACCCTCCCACACCTCAGAACAGGAATTTCAAAGCGAACTGTACGTTCCGCGCACCTTGCGCGCTTTGGAGCAAGCCCAGCGTACTTCCCAGGCCCGCATTGGGCGAGTTCAGAATCGGCGTGTTCGTAAAGTTGATCGATTCCGCCCTTAACTCAAGCCGCTGGTGCTCGGTAATGTCGAAGAATTTCGCCAGGCTGAGATCGAGTGTATGCAAGCCAGGCCCACGTACGGTCCCCACTCCGCAAGTCCCAAACGTGCCCGGAGCTGCCGGAGCGTAAGAGGCTGGATCGAACCATTGATAACCGCCCGATGGCGAGTTTTGCATCCCGAACACGTTTGGCGCCGCAATACAGTTTGCACGTGAACCGCGGGAATTGGTGCCGGAGGCGTCATCAGCCGAGATGGTAAGCGGGAAACCGGTGTGGAGGCTCAGAATTCCATTGACCTGCCAGTCGCCGACTACCGCGTTCACCGCTTTGTTCATATTCTTTCCGAACTTGCGGCTGCGTCCGAACGGAAGATCGTAAGTGGCATAGCTGGTCAGAACATGCGTTGCGTCGTAATAGCAGGGTCCCCACTCGGCTTTCTTATCGTAGAGGTTCTGCCAATACGGCGAAGTCGGAGTCGTCTGACCGCCCCACGAGCCGTAATATCCGCTCGAGTCGGTCATGCACTTCGAATAGGTATAAGCGACTGAATATTCCAGGCCGTTGCCGAGGCGCTTTTGCAGCACTGCCTGCAGGGCGTTGTAGCTCTGATTGCCATTCGTCGCGGTACCGGAAATCTGTCCGATTTCGTTCTGCAGGGTCGGGTTTCCGGCCAGGTATGGGCTTGGCGCAACCTTGCCATCCGGCAATAGCTGCTCTTGCAGATAGGGCATCGGGACAGCCAGGTGCGTGGTGCGCTGTCCGACGTAGCCGACCTGCAAGGTGGTTGAGTTGCCGAGCTGTTGCTGTATGGTGAAGTTCCACTGGTTCGAAACGGCGGGGCGAATGTTCGGATCCCAGACGCGCAGTGTTGCGCCGGCGAACTGATTGCCCGGGTTGGTCAGGAACGGCAGGAATCCATCGCTCAGGGTGGAACCCGGGTAGCTCAATGATTGGTACGGTAAATCGTTTTCGTGGGCAAAGGGTGGATTAATGGGCAGGCGCAGATTGGTGCCCGTTCCCTCCAAGTAGGTGGACAAGGTGTAAGCGGCGCGAATTACAGTGTCTTTCCGGGCGTTCCACGCCACTCCGACGCGCGGCTGATAGTTTGTGATCCCGTTGTAGTTGTTGTAGAGAGCTCGGCTGTTACCATCCTGGCCTGCGATCTCGACCGCACCGGAGAATAGGCCGAAATTCGCCTGACGGTTCTTCACCTCGACCCAAGGCGTGTGCAGCTCATAGCGCAGGCCGAGGTTGAGCGTAAGCGAAGGCGAAATGTGCCAGTCATCCTGGAAGAACGCGCCGAAGATGTTGGCGCGCTGGCCCCAGGTGCCGCCGTTTACGCCTCCGCCGATTTCAGCCGGCAGACCCAGCATGAAATCCGCTTCCGCAATCCCGCTGCCGCCGCCGGACGTGGCG
>DATIMA010000243.1:0-4209 GCA_035475915.1 Bryobacteraceae bacterium | reverse complement strand
TTGGCCATTCCCAGCGTCGTCGCGTACGAGATCGAATACGGGACGCAGAAGATCGGCTCTCCGCGGCGAAAGGCTCTTGCTTCCGGACTTCTTAAGGGCCTCACTCAGGTTCCGTTCGATCACGCAGCCGCGAGCGAGTCGGCCCGGATCCGCATAGATCTGGAATCGCATGGCATGGTTATTGGACCAATTGATCTGCTGATTGCAGGCACGGCCGTAAGCCGCGGGGCAGTACTGGTCACCGGTAATACCAAAGAGTTCTCCAGAATCAAGGCCCTGCGGGTTTCAGACTGGACGAAGTAAGCGGCGTGTGTGGGACAGACGATTCCGCCCAATAACGTCACGTAGCCTCTCAAAATCTGTGGGGCGGGTTGGTCAACGAGAGTTGACAACCTGCGGCCGATTCGCCTGAATCGGCCCTCATCGCCGGTCTCATCACCAACTTCCAATTTAAATTTTCGCCATTCCCTCTACGCACTTACATTTAGATTTGCCGCTCTCCCCTCCCGGCATCCCGTCGAATCGAATCATGACTGGACGCGAACTCCGTAATCAGCGCCGCGCCGCCGAGCGCAAGGCCAGAAAATTAGAATGTCAGCAGAACCTTCGTGGGGCGAGTAGTGTTGCCTTCGCGTCAGATAGTCCCGCTTCGGCGGGATCGGCCGCCCTCGCGCCCAATCCCGAACTTCTCGACGAATTTACCATGGAAGAGCAGGCCGAGATGATGGCGCTCCGCGCTCGCGTCCACGCCCGGGCTGCGGTGCCCGAACCACCGCTTCTGGTCAAACCGGGTCCCACCGGACCCCGCAGCATCGAAGGTAAGGCCACCTCCAGCGGCAATTCCCTCAAACACGGACTCGCCTCCGGCCGCATCATTGTCCCAGGCGAAGATCCCGCCGGCTTCGAGGTGCTGCTCACCGATCTCACGGCCGAGCACGCCCCCGCTACCGAAACAGAAGCGCTCCTGGTGCAACAAATGGCCCAGTCCTGGTGGCTCACGCAGCGCGCCATCCGCCTTCAAAACCAGGCCTTCACCGAAACGCGGGTTGATGTCGCCAAACTCGCTCTCTTCCTGCGCTATCAAACCACCCATGAGCGCGCTTTCTACAAAGCCCTGAACACGCTCATAAAAATCCGCGCCGAACGCCGCAAATCCAATCCTGTAGGGGCGATGCACACAGCACCCGTTTCACAAAGCCGCCGCTCCACTCACACCCGAAATGAGTTCGTTTCGCAAAACACCGTCGGGGAGGCCGGCATTGCACCTTCCGAACGGCTGGAATTCTCCGATCCGCCCCTGCTCGACCGGCAAGCAGCCTGAAAAACGTAAGAGCAGACGGCCCACATCCACTTAAATCTGCGGATCAGACATCCTCTATTGCATTCCCATATGACACCTGTTACCCTTCCTATGGGAAAACAAGGGGGGCGAATTTGAGCGAAAAGGCCGATGTATGGCAAGGCACGCTGGCGTTGATGGTTCTCAAAACGATTGAGACATTGGGGCCGCTGCACGGATACGGGATCGCCCGCCGGATTGAGCAGACCAGCGGCAATCTCCTTTCATTGAATTATGGAACGCTCTATCCCGCGCTCTTGAAATTGGAGCAGGAAGGGTCCATCACCTCCGAATGGGGCCTTTCGGAGAACAATCGCAAGGCCAAGTTCTACCGGCTCACGCGTGCGGGCCGCAAGCAACTTCAGAAAGAAGCACGGGATTGGGAGCAGACCACCGCAATTCTGGCGCGCTTTCTATCGCCCTCCGAGGATCCGGCATGAAACGGCTCCGCGCCTGGGGAATCAGAGGAGCCGGTCTGTTCCGTCACAAACAGCGGGACCGGGAAGTCGTCGCAGAGATCGATAGTAATCTCCAATTGCACATCGACGATAATCTGCGCTCCGGCATGAATCCGGAGCAGGCGCGGCGCGCGGCCCTTCTGAAGCTGGGCGGCGTCGAACCCACCAAAGAAGCCTGCCGCGACCGCAGCACGATTCCATTTTTTGAAAACTTGCTGCAGGATCTTCATTTCGCGATGCGGCAGCTAAAGAAGAACCCCGGGTTCACCGCAACCGCCGTGCTCATCCTGACTCTGGGCATTGCCTCCAGCGTGGCGATCTTTGCGTTTGTCGACGCGGCTCTCATCAAGCCGCTACCGTATCGCGAGCCATCGCGGCTGGTTGCCCTGTTCGAGAGCATCCCGTTGGGTCCGCGGTTCCACCTCTCTTATCCCGACTATCTCGACTGGAAGAGGCTCAACAGAGTCTTCAGCTCACTTGACGTTTACGCGCCCTATGGTTTTACGATGAGCACTCCCGCCGGCGCGCGACAAGCGGATGGCGCCCGTGTAAGCGATGGTTTCTTTCGAACGCTGGGTGTGACCCCGGTGCTCGGCAGAGATTTCCGCAGCGGTGAAGATTTGCCCGCCGCGCCGCGTACCGTGCTGTTGAGTTACGCTGCCTGGCAGAAGCGGTACGGCGGAAGAGAGGATGTGCTCGGGAAGACCGTTACTCTGGACGGCAACGTGAACACCATCATCGGCGTGCTGCCACCGGACTTTCATTTCGCGCCCGCGGAACCCGCCGAATTCTGGACAACACTTCACGACGCGAATAAATGCCGGAGCTGCCATGGCCTCTACGGAGTAGCGCGGCTGAAACCCGGTGTCGCGTTTCAGACCGCGGTTGCTGATATGAAGTCGATTGCAAAGCAACTGGAGAAACAATATCCGGACTCCAACCGCGACCAAGGCGCATACTTGCTGCCCTTGTCCGACGTGATTGTGGGAGACATTCGCCCCGTGCTGCTCATGCTGCTGAGTGGCGCAGGTCTGCTCCTGCTGATTGCCACGGTAAATGTCGCAAGTCTGCTGCTGGTCCGCGCTCAAAGCCGCAAGCGCGAAACCGCGATTCGAGGGGCGCTCGGCGCATCGCCTGCGAGACTGCGCCGTCAATTCGTTACCGAAGGGCTCGTGCTGGCCGGTATTGGAAGCGCATTGGGATTGATCGCCGCCTATTGGTCCATGCAGTTGCTCAGCGGCCTTATTCCGAAGGACATGCTGGCGAGCATGCCCTATCTGCGCGGGCTCAGCCTGAACGGTACGGTGGTGGCTTTTGCGTGCGCGATTTCGTTGATCGCCGGAATTCTGTTCTCGCTTATTCCGGCTATGAACCTGTCGCGGGGGGACATGCAGGAAGATCTGACCGAAGGCGGCCGAGGTTTTGCAAATGCCATGTGGCGTCGCTTTGGGGCCAGGTTCGTCGTGGTTGAACTCGCCACCGCCATGGTGCTCTTGGTCGGCGCCGGATTACTCGGAAAGAGTTTCTATCGCCTGCTTCAGGCCGACACGGGACTAGAGCCCGACCATGTGGCCATCCTGCGAATGGGCGCGCAGGGCGCGAGCTATTCCAAGGACGAACAGATCATTTCTCTGGAGCGGAGGGTAACCGCCGCGATTGCCCGCTTGCCCGGTGTGAAATCGGTCGGCATCACCAATCAGTTGCCGCTTGGAGACGGCGACGGCACCACCCAGTTCGTGGTCCTGGGCAGACCCTACCACGGCGAACATAACGAAGTGACATACCGGCAGGTGAGCGCCGGTTACTTTCCGGCATTACAGGCACGCATCTTGCAGGGCCGTTATTTCACGGATGCCGACAACGCATCCAAACCGCGCGTGGTCATTATCAATCAGGCTCTTGCCGGCCAGTATTTTCGCGGCGAAGATCCCATCGGCAAGCGGATCAACTATAACGGGGCCCCGGCGAAGTCCGCGATGGAAATCCTCGGAATCGTGCAAGAGATTCAGGAAGGGCAGTTGGATGCGCCGCCACGCCCGGCCATGTATGTTCCCTTCGACCAAAACCCAAGCAGCAATTTCTCGGTTGTGGTCCGTACGTCCCAGGCGGAGCAGTCCTTGCTCCCTGCGCTGGTCGCCACCATCCATCAAATCGACCCCGGCATTCTTGTCGATAACACCTCAACCATGAAGCACCGGATACATGACTCGCCCTCCGCTTATCTGCACCGGTCTTCGGCATGGCTGGCAGGGGGCTTCGCTGCGATGGCGCTGTTGCTGGGCGTTATCGGGCTCTATGGAGTGATCGCTTACTCGGTCAGCCAGCGACGGCGGGAGATCGGGATTCGGATGGCCCTCGGTGCGGAGCGCCTCTCGGTCTATCGGCTCATTTTAAAAGAGGCGGGTTGGTTGA
>DATIMA010000242.1:0-53154 GCA_035475915.1 Bryobacteraceae bacterium | reverse complement strand
TCTGGCAGGCGGCGACTATGTCTGCTTCCTGGATCACGATGACACCCTGGCCCCCCACGCCCTGGCTTATATCTGCGAGGCATTGGACAAGAATCCCGAAGCGGATGTGCTCTACAGCGACGAAGATAAGATCGATCAGCGCGGCAAGCGCTTCGATCCCTTTTTCAAACCGGACTGGTCGCCGGATCTTCTGTTGTCCGAGAACTATATTTGCCATCTGTTCGTGCTGCGGCAAGATCTGGCAAACAAGATCGGCCGTTTGAACCCAGAGCGCGATGGAAGCCAGGATTACGATCTGATCCTCAGAGCGTCCGAACAGGCGAAAAACATCCAGCACATACCACGCATTCTTTACCACTGGCGGGCCAGCGAGTACTCCACGGCAGCGACCATAGAAAACAAGCAGTACGCCCTGGATACTGCCCGAAAGGCGCTGGAGCAGCACTGCCAAGCCATGCCCGGCAAACCCGGCGTGGAACCCGGCGCGGCACTGGGCCGTTGGCGCGTACGCTATGCCGTTCCTGCGGGAACCCGGGTCAGTATCATCATCGCTTCCGGCGGCAAGGTCGATGTGTTGCGCGATAACCTCGACAGCATCTTCGGTAAAACGACTTACTCCGATTACGAGGTGGTCGTGATCGACAACTCGCACCAGAACGCCATCGCGGCTTTGGTCCGAGAGTGGCAGCCGCGGCATCGGAACCTTCGATACCTGGACTGGCGCAACAAACCATTCAACTACTCGGCCATCAATAATGCCGCAGCCCGCCAATGCGAATCGTCCGTTCTACTTTTTCTGAATGACGACACTTCGGTCATCAACGGCGAGTGGCTAGAGGCCATGGTGGAATTGGCGGTGCGGCCGGAAGTAGGCGCGGTCGGCCCGAAACTGCTCTATCCGGATGGACGTATCCAGCATGCGGGTGTCATATTAGGGCTCTACGATAACTGCGGTCATGCGTTTAAAGGTCTGGAAGGCGGCGTCACGCACTACTTCGATTTCTCGGATGTCATTCGTAACGTGAGTGCCGTGACGGGCGCGTGCCTGATGACACGGGCGGATGTGTTCTGGCAGGTGGGCGGCTTTGATGAGGGGCGGTTTGCGGTGGCGTTTAACGACATCGACCTGTCGCTTAAGATCGGTAGCGCCGGATATCGGGTGCTTTACACGCCGCACGCGCAGCTCTACCACTATGAGGCGTTCTCAAAAACGTCGAGGGATCTCATTCCTCATCCCGAAGAGGTTGCGGCTATGCGGTCTAAATGGGATAAGGTTATCGCTCATGACCCCTACTACAGCCCGAATCTTACCCGCAACGAAGAGGACTATTCACTTCGAACTCGCATTTGAGCGCCAAAACCATTAATCTGGAAGAGAGGGCGCAATGGCTGAAAGCGACAACGAAAAAATCTCGTACGTGACTTTCGACGGAAGGACAATTGTCAATGCCCGGGCCTTGTTGCGCGATCCGAAGGTGAGGCGCACGATCGAGAAGCTTTCTAAGCTCAAGGACCCGCCTCGAAACGGCCGCGGAGTGACGTTCCTGACACCTCGAAAAGCGGAGTAGCCAATTTCGAGGTAGATGCCGTACAACCTGCTTCTGCTGCCCCTGCTGGGCGGGTTCCTCTTCATTCATCTGGCGCACTATTTCCGGTTCGGTGCGCAGCGCCTGGACGGTTATCGCCTGCTGTTTCAGTCGGCGATCGCGGGGGTCTGTCTGGCTGGCATCGCACGAGTCGTGATTGAGCTTGTTGAGCGGAGCGCTATCGGGATCTCAGGTCTGGCGCTGTGGTTCGGTTTTTTTCCATTCAAATACTCTGCTGAGAGCTCGTTATCTCTCGTCTTGGGGCCCATCTCCGCCGGAATCGTCAACCTGTTTATGGGCAAGAAGCAGTCGAAGGATAGGGAAATCCACAAGCATGGAAACGCTCTTATGAAGCTTTTGCATCGCGCAACCGAAGAGCGCCTGCTGATCTCTGTAACTCTGGACAACCGAAAATGGTACGTGGGTTGGGTAACTGAATCTCCGAACCTGGACCCACAAGAGCTTTACTTCCGGCTGCTACCCTTCACCAGCGGTTACCGCGATAAAGACACGTTGGAAACGTTCCGGACCGTGTTTTATCAGAACGTCCTCGAGGATGAGTCTCTGGACCCGGATCAATTCTTTATCACGCTGCCGTTGAAGGACATCAAAACAGCCAATCTCTTTGACGCCGATGTATACAACCAGCATTTCGCCGAAGCGGACAAGACGCCTTCTGCAAAGTGAACGTCGGGCCGATTAACCGGCCCAGTTCTCGATTTTCAGCCCGTTCACCAACCGAAAATGCTTCAAATTTTCAAACCGATGGACGATTCCGCGGGCGATCAGCCATAAATTCCTTTGGAAGTGCTAGAGCAGAAGCATCCCGAAGATCGAAATACTCCTGCCATGTTTTCCAGCCAGCTTTTTTGGATAAGATCACGTCACCGGTTCGCTCATCGCGCCGAACCAACACCTCGTCGGCATCAAAGCGGAATTCAGCGGGCAAACGAACCGCTTGGCTGCCGCCCTTAGTAAAGAGCCGAGCCGTCTTGGCCGCCATTCATGCTCCTGTCTATACACAACATATACTTCGATGCTGAGTCGCGCAATGAAATAAATTTTGTGCAGCAGATGCTGTAGGTTTACAGCCGATCGAAGCTGAAGCGTCCTGGTCCAGCGATCAGAATTGCAAGGGCTCCAGCGCAATACAGCCAGGGGAGTTCCCCATTTCCGGGGCCGTGAAATCGATAATGGTGGACCAGGATGAATGCCACGCCCGTATTCACAGCGATCACCAGCGCCGCCCAGCGAGCCGCCACGCCGAAGAAAATCAGGATTGAGCAGATGCCATCGGAAAGGAGGGCAAGCGCGAGGCTGGGTATCGGCCCGATGTGGATCGGATCAGGAAAATGCGAGGCCATTTGTGAGAAGTTGGTGATCTTCTCCCAGCCGTGACACCAGAACAGGCTGAAGCCGAGCATCAGACGCAGAACGAGCAGCGCGATATCGCTGCTTCGCGGAATAAAGCTGAGCGTGAAGAAACTTCTCATTCGCCATAGGTTATCAAGGTTGCGGTTGTGAGACTTGACAACCCACGTGCGCCTTGGTCCGGCTTATCGCTGAAAAGCCATCGGAATGAAAGAGACGCTAATATCGCGAGTAGTGGGCTGGGCCATGGCAAGCACGCTCGGAAAATCGGGCAGCGAAATATTGTTGCCCTGCAGCCGGGTAGCATCCCCAACAAAGGATCCGGATCCATCGCGCACCGCGTACTCGGTGATCCGGCCTGTGCCGTCCAGGCTGAGAGTCAGAACCACGGAGGATCGAAGCTCGACGGGGACCAGGTTTGGATCCGCGCGCACAGCATTAAACACAGGTACCTCGTACGTCACGCCGCTAGTTGCGGTCCGAATCGTAAAGGCAAGCGCCCCGAAAAGGATCAGACTTGATAAGAGGCCGCCCGTTGCGGGTATGGTGAGCGGCCGCATGATCTGATCCATCCGGAATTTCCAGTTGGTCCAGGCGCGTTGTAATCGCGAGCCATTGTTTTCGAGCATGGCCTGGCGTTCGTGCGAGGCCGCCACCTGCAGCCTGGTCCGTAGATCGGCGGGCGCCTTCGGCTCTGCCAGCTTGCTAAGCGAAGAACGCACGGAACGTATTTCGTGGACTTGAACTTCGCAGCCTTCGCATTCAGCAAGGTGCGCTTCCAGCCGGGAACGCTCGCTCTCGCGCAGCCTTCCATCGACGTAATCGGTACTACGCCGTTTAACGCTCCAACATCTCATGCCTGTTCCATTCTGGTTCCAACTGTCATTTACGCCAGGGCCTCGGCCAATCCGGCGTCGGGCCGCTGCGTGAGTTCGCGGCGCAAGGCTTCCCGGCCGCGCAGGATTCTCGATTTAACTGTCCCGAGCGATACCTGCAAAATCTCCGCGATTTCCTCATAGCTCAGGTTTTGTATGTCCCGGAGAACGACTGCGGTCCTGAAAATCGGGTTAATCCTCGTGAGCGCTCGTTCGATCAAAATTCGCGTCTCGCTGTCGACTGCCTGATCATATGGCGAACGCCCAGGGTCCGGCGCGTAGTCGAGCGAATTGGAAGACTCAGCACCCTGTTCCGTTTCCATTGGCACTTCCCAGCGGCAGTGGCGCACGAACCAGCGGCGGTGGTTGTGTGCCTCGTTGACCGCAATCCGGTAGATCCAGGTCCTTAAGCTACTCTGTTCGCGGAACGAATTTACGCCGCGAAAGACCTTTAGAAACACTTCCTGCACTACATCGCACGCATCCGACTGGTTTCCCAGTAGCCGGTAGACCATGCTGTACACCGGCTGCTCATACCGTGAGATCAACTCCTCGTAGGCCGTCTCTATTCCGGCGCGGAGCCCTCGCAAAATGCGTGCATCTTCCTGGGATATCCCGGTTTGCGCGCCCGCCAAAATGGACAGGCGGCCCGATTTGCCCGACAAGGGTTGCGCAGCCATCGCCTGAATTGTAACGCGTCCGGCCCACATGGGGCCAGCTACCTAATTGGACACCGAAGCTGCCCGCGAGGTTCCTTCGGTCGAACAAACCCGCTCGTAGTAGCGTTCATACTGCGGAATAATTAGATCGGTGCAGAAGCGGGTCTGAGCTGTATTCCGTGCCGCCTCGGCGATCCGCCGGTGAAGACTGTCGTTCGTAAGCAGCTCAATTAGCCGGGCAGCCTGCGATTCCACGTCGCCGACCGGCTCCATAAATCCATCCACGCCATGGGTAATCAGGTCCGGAACACCGCCGGTCAGGGTCGCCACCGGGGGCACGCCGCAGGCCATGGCTTCCAGGGCAGCCAGTCCGAACGCCTCGGTTTCACTTGGGAGATGGAGGGCATGCATACGGGGTATGAGCCGTTCCATGTGGTTCTGCTTACCCAAAAACTGCACGTCATTGTCCAGACCCAGCCCCCGGGCCAGATGCTCGGCAGGACTCCGCTCCGGTCCGTCGCCGGCCATGATCAGCTCTGCATCCAGTTCTTTTCGTACTTCGGCGAAGACCCTTACGCAGTCGAGCACGCGCTTGACGGGACGGAAATTAGAAATATGCAGGATACGCTTCCGTCCTTTGGCGCGCGCCTCCTCATCCGGCCGGTAGAGCGAGCAGTTCACGAAATTGTGAATGACCTCAATGGGATTCCGTATGCCGAAAAACTCAATGGTCCGCTTGCGCATGTACTCGCTGATGGTTGTAACTCCGTCCGACCGCTCAATTGAAAACTTCGTAATCGGGAAATAGGACCGGTCTGTTCCGACGAGCGTAATATCCGTTCCGTGCAAGGTGGTGATGAAAGGAAGCCGCCGCTGGGGGGTCATCTGCTGAGCCAGTAGCGCAGAAATGGAGTGTGGGATCGCGTAATGGACATGCAGCAGGTCTAAGCTGTGCAGTTCCGCGACTTCCGCCATGCGCGACGCGAGGGCTAATGAATACGGAGGGTATTGAAACAACGGGTACGTCGAGACTTCAACCTCGTGATAGTGGATGCCCGGCGTGCCCGGATCCAGCCGGATTGGGTTGGCGTAGCTGATGAAATGCACTTCGTGCCCGCGCTGGGCCAGTTCCATGCCTAGTTCGGTAGCCACGATGCCGCTTCCGCCGTAAGTGGGGTAACAGGTGATCCCGATACGCATGGTCCTTAGTATCTGATGCGTCCAACGCAACTAAGCTGCTAACGTTTCTCGTTCCAGTGCGTCTACTCACCTGATTTGCCGCTCAGGGGGTATTTCCCATGGTTCTTCGAGCAGTGCTTCTCTTTTCCGCCTTAGCCGGCGTGGCCGCTGCCGCCGATCGGGATTTCGTGAACTCGCAGATGTTTTCGCCCGATGGCATACGCAACCTCACGAAGCAAAGGCATGCCGCGCCTGAAGCCTGGTTGTACCAGGAAAAGAGTCCCGAGGTTAAGGTTATGAAACCGGCGGCCCCGGATCTCTGTTCGGTTCCGCTGTTGGAAGCGCGGGTACGGAACCCCGATCCACGTAGCGTGATCCCGATTCCGAAGGTGGATTTCGACCCCATCGCGGGACACAATCCCGCGCCTGCCTGCAAAGGCTGGAATAAGGAAAAGCCTTAGGACGTACGCGTGCGAGCTATCTCGGGCGCCTCTTCAAAAGGCTGCCGGAGCGCCCGCTCGGGTTCCAGATAATAACGGGTCAGTCCTTCCTTCAGTAATTGCAGCGCGGCGTCCGGGCTGTCGGCAAACCGAAACAGGCTCAGATCCGATTCGGCGATCATCCCGTGCTTCACCAGACCCTCAAAGTTCAGAATTTCGCTCCAGAACTCCGAACCATAGAGCAGGATCAGGATCTTGCTTTCTAACTTCCGGGTTTGCGCCAGGGTCAGGATTTCGCACATTTCATCCAGTGTTCCGAACCCGCCTGGAAACACAACCAGCGCCTTGGCAAGATACGCGAACCAGAACTTACGCATAAAGAAGTAGTGAAACTCGAACGAGAGTTCAGGTGTGATGTAGGGATTGGGGCGCTGTTCGAACGGCAGGCCAATATTGAGCCCGACCGTCTTCCCGCCGGCGTCGCTTGCGCCTCGATTGGCAGCCTCCATGATGCCGGGGCCCCCACCGGAACAGACCACAAACCGCCGGCTGGACTCAGCGTTGCCGGTGGATTCGGAAATCGTGGCCGCCCATTCCGTTACCATCCGGGCGAGTTGCCGCGCATCGCGATAATAGCGGCCAAGCGGCCCGTCCTCTTCAATGCGGGCGGAACCGAAGAAGACGATTGTGTCCTGTATTCTTTCCTCCTGAAAGTGCGCGAGCGGCCATAGATATTCGGACAAAATGCGGAGCGGGCGCGATTCCGGGCTTTGTAAAAAAGCTTCCTCGCGATAAGCCACCGGACGGCGGCCGTTCAAAGGGTCGGAGCTCTCGGTAGAGATTTGGTCTTCGGGCAACGGCAACTCTCGATTGTCGCATCGAAAGCCGCTTGGGGGGTCGGCAGCGGCTGAATCCGGCTGTTAAAATTCGGGCAGTGTCTGGCCGCAATGTATTCACCGTCCTGGAGCAAACCGCCGAGCGATACGGGGATGCCGTGGCTCTCTATCAGCCGATGGGAAGCAAGTCGGGCGGCGGCTATCGCACCTATACCTGGAATGAATGGCTGCAAGCTTCCCGCGAGATCGCGATGGGCCTTCGGACGCTGGGAATCGGCAAAGGCGAGATCGCCTGTATTCTGTCAGAAACCCGAGCCGAGTTCTACCTGGTCGATTTGGGAATCATGGGGGCGGGAGCAGTCTCGGCGGCGCTTTACACGGCCTATCCCGTGAAGGAGCTAACCGGTAACATCCGGGCGGTTGAGCCGCGCTTCCTGTTTGTTGAAGACCCGAAGACCCTTTCGGAACTGCAACACGCCATGGATGAGCAAGGCGACCGGCCGCCTGAGTACATGATTCTCATGACTGGGGAGCAGGAAGGCATCCTTTCTCTCGAATCCGTGCGCGTCCGGGGGCGCGAGTCATTGGACCGAAATCCCGCTGAATTCGAACGTGTGCAGGAAGAAATCTCACCCAGCGATGCGGCTATTCTCTATCTGACCTCGGGCGCGACCGGCGAGCCCAAAATGGGTTTAACCAGCCATACGGCCATACTGGCGAACATCGACATGGGACCAGTGGTGCTGCCAATTACGCCGGAGGATTCGACCCTGGTTTTCCTGCCATCGGCTCACATCGCACAACGTATTGTGCTGGAACTGGTGCCGATGCGCATGGGAACGCCGGTCTGGTTTTCCGAGAGCCTGGCAAGACTCCCCTCCGAACTGAAGTCGATTCGCCCAACCGTGTTTCTAGCGCCCCCGCGCGTTTGGGAGCGGATGTTTGCGACGATCCAGAACGAAATTAAGAAACGCCCAGCGCCGATTCGCAAAATTTTTCATGGCGCGCTAGGCCTTGGGCTGGAGGCGGCCCGCTACAGGCAGGCGGGCAAACCACTGCCGGGCTGGATGTCCCGGATCCTAAGAATAGCCGACAAGCTGGTCTTTTCGAAGATTCGGGAGCGGCTGGGCGGGCGGATACGGATTGGAGCATCGGGCGCCGCGCCGCTGGGGAAAGAACTGGCCGAGTTCTTTTCCGCCATTGGACTCCCGCTGATTGAGGGTTATGGGCTGACGGAAGCGGGTGTCATTTGCTTCAATCCGCTGGAGCGCCCGAAGCCGGGAAGCATTGGAAAACTGCTGCCCGGGATCGAGGCCCGGCTGTCTGAGGACGGGGAACTGCAGGTAAAAACGCCATGCATCTTCCAGGGTTATTACAAAGATGACGCCGCCACCCGTTCTGTGCTCAGCGAAGATGGCTGGTTTTCAACGGGCGATATCGCAGAAAAGGATAACGAAGACTACTGGTACATCACTGGCCGGAAGAAAGAGCTGATTGTATCTTCGAACGGCAAGAAAATCTATCCGGCGCGAATCGAGAACCTGTTCAAAATGGAGCCAGTGGTGAACCAGGTGCTACTGGTCGGCGATAAGAAGCCATACGTAACCGCGCTGCTTACTCTGAACTGGACGAACCTGCATCGCATGAAGGGTATGGAGAATACCGGAAAGGAACCGGCGGCCGACGTGGTGAACGCCGAACCTGTGACCAGGGCGGTGCGAGATGCGGTCTCACGCGTCAACGGGCAGCTGGCCGATTTCGAACGGATTCGCCGCTTCAAAGTATTGGATCGGGATTTTTCGATTGAGCACGGTGAACTAACACCAACGATGAAGATTCGCCGGGCGCGGGTTCTGGAGAACCACCGCGATTTAGTGAGCCAACTTTACTTAGGGCGAGAAGCGAGCGAGTAAAGTTAAGCTCGGAAACCGAATCCATGCGCGGCAGATCCGGAGTGGATGGCTGCACCGCAGTGGTATCGGCGAATAACCGGATCAGCTTGCTGCGCGATTCACGCTGGCTGACAGTCGATAGGGCAAGCCCCGCCGCGAAGGCCGTGCTTAAAACGTCCGTGCTCAGGAAGTCGATAATCATTCGAGACTGAAAGGTTGTGGAAGAAACGAGCTTGATTTCTCATTCGCCAATCCAACTGCTGCCTCGGTTTAGCGAACGCGTCTGGGGGCGTATGAACCTGAGACCGTATTTTTCGGAAATACCCGGAAGCCAGCCCATTGGCGAGGTATGGTTCACATCCGAAGAAAACCGAATTTCCGATGGCAGGAGCTTGGGCGAACTAGTGAGAGCGCAGCCGGATATCTTAGGCACGGGTGCGGACCCACGGCATCCTGAGCTTATACCGCTACTGGTGAAGTTGCTGTTTACGACCGAGCGGCTTTCCGTGCAGGTGCATCCGGACGACGAGTATGCCGGACGCCATCACCAAAGTTTAGGCAAGACGGAGGCCTGGTATGTGCTGGATGCTCAGCCGCCCGGAGAACTGGCGGTGGGGTTCCGGCAGAAGCTGACCCAGCAGCAACTGAAAGAGGCAGCACAGAGTGGCGAGATTGAGAAACTGCTGGACTGGCGAAAGGTGAAAGCTGGAGATGTAATCTTCACGCCCGCCGGAACGGTGCATGCGATCGGGGCCGGACTCACCATCTGTGAGATCCAGGAGAACTCGGACATCACTTACCGGCTGTATGATTACGGCCGCGCGCGCGAGCTGCACCTTGAGCGTGGCATCGAGGTATCGCATCTTGGGCCGCATCGCTTTCCGGTAATGCCGGTTCTACTGGAGGACTGGCGCATGCAACTGCTGGAGTGCCGGTATTTCCGCATCGAACGGCTGCGGCCGAAGAGGCCGATCCGCTTCAGCGGCGCGTCTCGCTGCTACCTGCTGCTGATTTGCACAAAGGGAACGGGCAGTATTGGCGGGCAACCATTTGACGCTGGGCAAGCATGGATGATACCGGCGCACCCGGCGGAATTTGAGCTGGACGGAGCCGGATCTGAGTGGATACTGACCTATACAGCTGCCGAACCCAGCTCAGCGCTTCAGGAATGCTCGTAGAAGCAAAGCGATTTTCGTTCGCTTCGGCACGTTGATGCGGTGGCTGAGCACGGAATAATTTCCCTCTTCAATCTTCCCAAGGAGCCGCAGGTAAATCTGCCGAAGTGCCCATAGCGAAGAACGGCTCTTTGGCTCGATCATCTCGGCCAGAGGCGTGGATTCTTCGTAATATTCGCGAGCGCGCGCGGCCTCAAAGCGCATGAGTTCGCGGAAGGGTCCGTCCTCTTTTCCTGAACGCAACTGCTCGACAGGAACCTGGAAGCGGGCGAGATCTTCGAGTGGAAGATAGATGCGGTCCATCGCGGCGTCCTCGCGCACGTCGCGCAGAATGTTTGTGAGCTGAAACGCAATGCCGCACTTTTCCGCCAGTAGCAGCGCCTTGGGCGAGCGGAAACCAAAAATGTGAACGATCGTTAAGCCGACGACGGAAGCGACCTGGTAGCAGTAGCAGTACAACTCATCGAAGGTTTGCATCTGACGCGGTTCCAGATCGGACAGAATGCCATCAATCATTTCGTGAAAGTAACGGTGGGGAATCGAATAGCGCCGTACCGTATCGTGGAAAGCGGGCCAAATCGGACTACCGTCGAACTCACCCTGCAGGGCGCGGTCTAACTGCATGCGCCAGAGGGCAACGCTGTGCCGCAACTGGGCTTTGTCGGCGATAGCGGGATCGTCGCTCAAATCGTCGCAATGGCGCATGAAGGCGTAGATGGCGCACATGGCATCTCGTTGCGGCTTCTGCAGCAGGAGAAAAGAATAATAAAAATTCTTAGCGCGGCTCTTCGCCACCCTGCGGCAGTAGCGATAGGACGCGTCGACGGTGGAAGCCACTAGAACGAGGGCAGCCGCAGTAGACATTGAAGAAGAATACCGGCGCGTTCCGGTTTCGAGATGTATGGGCGGCGCTTCAGGACGTTATAGTTCTGTGAACGAATTTTTTGCAGGATCTTCATGCCGCCCCGGCTGAATAGGTGGAGATCGAGAGAGAGCCGCCTATCGACCATTCCGATCAGCGGCAAACCCTTCCGAAAGAGGTCTTCCGCGACACCGACCGCCTCTTTCATAACCCGTTCAAAGCGGCGGTCGAACTTGCGAGCGAATAACTCTTCGAGCGTGTACTCGTGTTTGGCCAGGAGGTCCAAAGGCAAATAAACCCGGTCTTTTTGGAGATCTACGTTTATATCCTGCCAGAAGTTGGCGAGTTGAAGAGCGGTGCAGGTGGAATCAGAGAGCCGCTGGCGTTCGGGATCGCGATACCCGCAGAGATAGAGGACTAGATGGCCGACCGGATTGGCGGAGTTCTTGCAGTAATCCAAGACTTCATCGAAACTGGCGTATCGTGTTACAGTCTGATCCTGCTCGAAGGCGCAAATCAGCCGATCGAACGGCTCGATCGGAATGTCGTAACGGGCGGCAGTCTGTTCAAGTGCGATGAATACCGGGTGCGATGTTTCGCCGCGATACATTGCTTTGAGTTCTTCACGCCACCAGGCGAGAAGGCGAAGGCTCTCCTGAGGATCACCGATTTCATCACCGAGATCGTCCGCCCAGCGGCAGAACGAATATACGTTGTAGAAATCCTGGTGAAGTTTCTTCGGGAGCAGGAAGCTAACCAGGTGGAAGTTCTCGTAATGGTGAGTGGCGAGCCAGCGTGTGTATTCAAGCGCTTCCGGCCGAGAATAAACCATGCCGCCGGAGCCAGCGGTCTGGATAAATTCTTTCGGCTGCAGGTGTGCGATGGCCACTTGTTCTTATTGTCAGGGAATGATGGCAGTCTTGATATGCCCGTTGGGGTGATGAGCGAGATCGTGCAAGATGCGGGGAAGTTCACTGAGCGGCTCTTCATCGTTAACGATATGAGCGGCGGTGACCTTGCCGTCGGACACCAGATCGAGCGAACGCCGGATATGGGCCGGGGTGTGATGGAAACTGGCTTTGCAGGTGATTTCGGAATAGTGCAAAAGAGCGGTATCGAGCGCGACCTTTGTCCCCGACGGGCAGCCGCCGAAGAAGTTGATGGTGCCCCCCTTGCGCACAAGTTTGGTAGCCAGTTCCCACGCCTGGGGGTGGCCAACCGCTTCGATGACCACTTCGGCTCCGCGGCCACCGGTATAAGACTTCATCGTCGAAATTACGCCAGGCTGTTCGTTCAGCGGGAAATCCTTGCTGAGCAGAATGCCCTCACCTGCCCCGAGCAGAACCGCTTTATCAACTTGTTCCAGGCGCCGCGCGATTGCAATCACGCGCGCGCCGAAGGCCCAATGCGCAAGGCGGACAAATATTAAGCCGATAGGGCCAAGTCCGATGACGGCGACTGTATCGCCCGGTTGTACGTGGCTCTCGTCTAAGCCGCGCAAAGCGCACGCGATCGGTTCGACGAGTGCGGCGTCGCGATATTCAAGGTGATCCGGGATCAGGTAGGTATTCTTGCGCGCGATGCGTTCGGGAATGCGGATGAACTCGGCATAGGCGCCGTTATTGAACAGCAAATCCTCACACAAATTGGTCTGGCCGCGGCGGCAGAAGAAGCAATTATCACAGGGCGCGGAGTTGGCCGCCACCACTCGCTGACCTGGGTGAAAGTGGGTCATGCCCTCACCCGTCGCGACAACATCGCCGGCCATCTCATGGCCGAAGAGCGCGGGAGGCCGGATCATCTTGGCGTGATAGCCGCGCCGGAAGACCTTTACGTCGGTTCCGCAGGTGAGTGCGGCGCGCACGCGAACCAGCAGTTCGCCGGGACCGATGACGGGGACCGCTACGGATTCCAGACGGACATCTTCTTTTCCATAAAGCACGGCCGCCTGCATGGTTCCGATTGCCGCTGCCGCCGCCATTAGCCTAGCTCCTGAGGGCGTATAACAACTTTCAAGGATTGTTCGCCGGGGTGTTGGGCGACCGCGATGCCGCTTTCGATGTCTGGAAGGGAAACGCGGTGCGAGATCAAGCGCTCGAGGGGGAGTTCGCCGCTAAACACCAGGTGAGCAGATTCTCCCTGCAGATCGATATCGGCGCTATAGGAACCAAAAAGCGCACGCTCGCCCACGCAGATATCCGCTCCTGAGAGTTCGATGCGATCGGCTGCGGAAGTCTGCGCGAAAAGAAGAATTTTCGCTCCGGGACGTGCAACGCGCAGTGCCTGCTCGACCAATCCCGGCACATTCGTGGCTAGGATTACAGAATCGACCCCCCGGCCATCGGTTGCGGCCTTTACCGCTTCTTCGAACTGCGGCTCGCGCGGATCGAACGCGGAGGCACCGAATTCCTGCGATAGATTTCGACGGAACTCGATGGTATCGGAGGCCAGAACAGCAGCACCCGTCCGCTTGACCAGCATGGTGAAGATGAGGCCGATGGGCCCCTGGCCGAGTATGGCCACCACATCGCCCTCACCTGGGTTGAGCTGCCTGACCGCTTTGAGGCAGGTATTTACCGGTTCGACCCAGCAGGCCTGATCAAACGACACGCCCGGGGGAATCTTCTCAACGCCGCGATCCACAATCCAGCTCATTACGCGAACATATTGCGAGAAGCCTCCGCCCGCCGGTTCGTAGCCTGCCGTAACGCCGACTCTCTTGTAAGTGGGGCACTGCGCATAGAGATGACGCAGACAGTAGAAGCAAGTTCCACAGGGGATGTGATGAAAAACAATCACGCGATCGCCAGGAACGTACGTTGTCACACGATTTCCAGCCTGGGCCACAATCCCCGCTGTCTCGTGGCCGTAAATGCGAGGCGGGGGCAGCAGGTTGTGTTCGATTTTTTTGAGGTCTGTATGACAAATGCCGCAGCTTTCTACGCGCACCAGAATTTCATCAGGGCCGATGGCGGGCGTTTCGACTGCCTGAACCTGCAGACGGCTATTGCCGATGTAGACCGCGGCGCGCATCCTCTGAGGGGGCGTATCCACCTCATTCAGCCTGAGCGCTTTCTGATTCAGCATTGATTCGGCAACCGACAAGAAATTCTCCTAACGCCGCTGCAGCCTCTTCGGACCGCCGCTTCAGATGAAAGAGGACGGACAACCGACTCGGGTGCGTCAGGGCTTGAACTACAATTTTCCCACGTGCGACTCTTCCTTCTGAAGTGCGGCACTTGTTCAGGTCGAAGGGAAACGATTCGCCAGCACAATCAGAGACCGCTTTGATGCAGCAAAAGGGAAGCCCGGCACGCTTAGCGCGAGCCGCTGCGCCGGCTGCCTCCATATCAATCGCGACGGCTCCCAAAGCACGCAACCGCGCCTTTTCGCTTGCGTCATTCGCGATCCGGTTTTGCGAAGCGATTACTCCCGAGATGAATTCCCCGTCCGCCTTAATAGGTGCGCAATCAAAGGTTTCATTGGTGGAAACATCGAGAATTTGCGTGGCAACCACGATCTGCGATTTCTGAAGGTCCGGATCGAGCGCGCCGCACCAACCGGTACTTACTACCGCCTCTAATCGCGACGACGACAACTCGGCAACCATTACGGAGCGGATGGCGACCTCCACAGCTTGCGCGGCGAGGCGGGGACCGGCTCCATTGGCGGCAAGCACCATTCGCCGGCTTTCCCAGATGCCTTCATAGGCGTAATCGATGGGCCATTTTAGTTTGCGAAGCGCCGTCAGGAGATTCGCGAGCGGCTTAAGCTCGGCGGCTTCGGAGGCGACGTACAAGATGGCCATGTGGATTAGCTGCGCCCTTCGGCCGTGCCGGGATGAAAGAAATGAGCTGAACCGCTTTTCTGTTTATCGCTGCCCCAAGTCCAGTACAGGCCGAGATAACTGTACGTTTCCGCTTGTCCGGCTACGCTGCGCCCTCCGCAAAACAGAACTTCAAAATTCGGAGTGATGTAGTAATAGCCACCGATGTCGAGCATGGTAGCGGACCCAGGCACGGTGCTGGCGATCCCTTGTTCACCGTGGCCAAAGACCTCAGCGCCAAGCGTCCAGCGTTTATTGAGCTTTCGTTGAAGCAATCCCCCGGCGAAGGTATAGCTTTTGTAGCCGGGTTCGGTGGTCAGCACGCGGCCTACGCCTCCATAAGATGTCCAGTCCCCCCAACTCTTTTGCACCCACACCGGCACTCTGTACCAGGTTGAGCCTACTCCCAGCGCCCGCGACGCATTACCGGTGGGCAGTTCTATGAACGGGAATGTGCCCACTTCGGGCCGGTACTTGCTTTCTTTGATGAAGCGATATTTTACGCCGAGTTCCGTATCGGTAAGACCATAGTTCACGGGCCCATGGTTGGGTGCAAAGTTGGCGTCCATCGGCAGAACACCGTGGATCTGAAGATTGGGGACTGCGCCCCAGTTGAACTCTACAGCGGGAACAAGCAAATCCGTTCCGCCCGCGGTTGTGCCGTTGGAGGAGCCGAACGTGTAGAACTCGTAATGTCCGAACGGGACCGGATCCGGGTCATCGGTCTGAAAAGGAGGTCCGGCACAGGCTAGCGGTGCAAAGGCCAACAACAGCAAGAGTTGATGACTGCTCACAATTTGCCGCGGTCCATGGGTCTCTTCTTAACTTACCGTGTGGCCGGAAATGGGCAAACGCAAAAGCGGCAATTCTTGCGCTATTTCTCCCCCCGTTCATATTTTGAGCCGCGCTCTTCTTATGGCTGCGGCGCAGGGTCGTGCGGCCCGAAAATCTGACGAACTTCGGATTCGCCCTCCCAGCCCGGCCAGTGTTTCTTGTGCAGCTCCATGAAGTGTACTGCCGACTCGACGGCCTCCTCTTTCGATTTGAACTCGAACTGCGCGTATCCACCGATAACCTCCTTGGTCTCAGTGAAAGGGCCATCGAGCAAGGTGACCTGACCTCGGGAAAGCCGGACGCGCGTGCTCATCGCAGTGGGCGCCAGCCCGCCGGCATCAAGCATCCTGCCGGCTTTGGCTTCATCTTCGCAGAGCTTCGTAATGGCGTCCATCAGCTCCTTGGGAGGAGGGCCGGCGTTCTCATCAGACTTGACCAGCATCATAAATCGCATTGTTTTCTTTTCTCCTGCCTAAATATCGAATGAGATGCAGCAGAATCGACAGGGACAACAGCCCGGCGGGGCATAATGATAGGTTTTGTTTCTCTGATGCAAGCTGCCGCCGTTTTTACTCCTCAATCCACGCGCAGAAAGATACCTGCAGTAGCGCTTCTGGTGATCGCCATGGCTTGCCTGCGCTTCTGCCATGCAAATCTGCTGTGGGCCGACGAAGATTACCACTTGGCGGCGGCGATCAACATCCTGCACGCCAGAATTCCCTACCGCGATTTTTGGTACGACAAGCCGCCTTTATGTGCGGTTTATTATTTGCTGAACACCGGCTACCCGGGCTGGCCGCTACGGTTACTGGATGCAGCATACATTGTGCTTGCGTGTTGGTTGGCTTACAAGCTGGCGCGCGCCTGGTGGGGCGAAGCAGAAGGCCGAGCGGCCGCACTGTTCCTGGCGTTCTTCACGACATTCTATTTGCCATCAGCAGTCATTCCGTTTGCCGCGGATGCGCTGATGATTGCGCCGCACCTGGCAGCCGTCTATTGCGCACACAAAGGGCGATCGCTTCAGGCCGGGCTCTGGGCCGCCATCGCATTTCTGTTTAATACAAAGGGGGTCTTCGTTCTCGCTGTATGCGCGGTCTGGCTTCTACCTGAAGCGGGTTGGGTACTGCTTGGGTTCGCGATTCCGGCGATCATCGGATTTATCGCGGCGTTCGCGACGGGCGCCTGGGCGGGCTATTGGGAGCAGGTTTGGCGTTGGGGTTTCATCTATGCGGCAGGCTCGCCGGTAACAAACCCCATCGCGCTCGGGCTGAAGCGCACCGCCGACTGGCTGGGCTTTCATGCCGCTTTGGCAGCCGGGGCAGCCTTCGCATTTGCGCGTATAGGGCGTGACGATCGCTGGAAACTGGCTGCCTGGCTGGCGATCTCTTTCGCCGCGGTTTGCCTGGGTACACGCTTCGCGCCGCACTACTATTTGCAAGTACTCCCGCCGCTTGTTATGTTGGCATCGCGCGGCGCGGTTCTGGCTTGGCGCCGGTATGGAAATGCCGCGGCGATCGTCGTCGCTGTTTTGCTGCTGGTTCCGTTTATCCGGTTCGGGCCACGCTATGCAAGCCTGGCCGTGGCTGACTTGGAACAGCGGCAGCCGCGTTGGTCCGATATCGTTCTCGATGTCGATAGCCAACTCGCGGCCGAAAAGATCCGCTTGATGGCCCGGCCCGGAGACACATTATTTGTATGGGGCTACCGCCCTGACATGTACGTTTACACGCGAATGGTTTCCGATAGTCTTTTCTGGGATTCGCAGCCGCTGACGGGCGTCCCTGCCGACCGCCATCTGAAAGCCAACACTCCGATCTACAGCGCACCCGCGGCCGCAAACCGGAAGCGACTCGTCCGCTCCAGTCCTACGTTTCTTGTCGATGGCCTAGGCCTGCTCAATCCAAAACTCGCGCCCGCCCTCTATCCAGACCTTCGCCCCTGGCTCGCTCACTACCGCCTGGCGGGCCGCACAAAACTGAGCCTGATCTATGAACGAACCAATTGATTCGGGCTGTATGCTAAGTAGTACCAGTACCTCAGAGGTTGGCAGCGCGACAAGGTAACGGTAAAATCCAAGCACTCCAGGAGGCATTTCTTTTGATGCGCACAGCTCGATTCATTTTTCCGCTGCTGTTTGCAATTGCACCGCTTGCGCTACAGGCCGCGAAGCCGACGATCATTGTAAATGGCGATCCGCCCGATATAACGGTCGTCACGAACACCTCTTTCACGTTTGGGGCAAATTCGTCCGGCGGCGGTGATTTCTCCTTTCAGAACGAAACCGGTCAGGATTGGACCAGGCTGGATATATTCGTCACACTGCCTAGTTTTGAATCGATCACTTGCGGCAGCATCTCGTTTGTAACGTGCACAGTGACGACCACGACGCCGCCAGGCGCTTCACCGGCTGACTACGACCTCATCTTTGGACCAAATCCGAGCGGCGGCATTCGGAACGGTGAAACGTTCTCGATTAACCTCAACGACAATGCTGTGATCAATATTGACCCTAACGGCACCGGAGAGTGGGGGCCGGACACAGACTTCAACGCCATCGCCAACGATTCCGCGCCCGAGCCGGCATCATGGGTGTTGATGATACTCGGGATTTTCGGACTGGGCGGGCTTTTTATCTACCGGCGGCGCGCTTCCGCGGTTTGACTGAACTTTTTCGCGACAGCCTTGAATTCCGGAAGTTCGCGAACGGATTTCAGATCGGGATCGTTCCTTACCTCGTCAAGCGATTCGCCATTTTGCAGCGCGCGTTGTAAAGCATCGAGAGCTTCGCGCCGCTGTCCCTCAAGTGACAGCACAACTGCTTCGAAATACATTAGCTGCCCATTCGAGCCATCAATGGCTCGGGCGCTTTGAATGAACTGCCGCGCCTTGGAGAGTTCGCCTTTCGCGGCGTAGCACATCGCGAGCGTCCCCATTGCATCGGCCTTGCGAGGGTTGACTTGCAGCTCATTGTACGCGGCCGAAATAGCGCGATTATAGGCGTCCAGGGCCTTGTCCCGTTGCCCTGACCGGTTATACGCCTGTGCCAGGTTTCGCAGCGCCTCGGATGAGTTGGGGTTCAGTTGCACGGCCTTTTCGGACATCTGGATGGCTTCCGGATAACGACCCAGTTCGTAATAGGCGGTTCCGAGATTAGAGTAGGCATCGAACGTCGGGTTTAGCTCGTTGGCCTTTTGGAAATAAGGAATGCAATCCGTCCAGCGGCCCTGCACGTAAAAGATTGCGCCGATATTGTTGTATGCGGACCAGTCCTTTGGGTTCAGTTCGGCTTGCCGGTTGAACGCTTTTAGGGCGTCCTCGTTGCGTCCAAATTGGTAATAGGCCCACCCGAGTTGCTTGTAGTTGTACCAGTAATAAGGGTTTAGCTCGACTGCTTTTTTGAAGGCGGCCAACGCGGGTTCCACTTGTCCCGTCGCTGCGTATGCCTTCCCGAGGCGAATGTATCCATCATCCGAGTTCGGCTGGAGATGAAGCGCTTTCTTGATTTCCTCTACCGCCTGCGCATTCTTGCCGGTTGCTGTATACACACTGCCCAGAGCGAAGTAAACCTCAGGCAGATTATCGTTGCGGCGGCTCGCCTCGTGGGCGGCGGCCAGCGCTTTTTCGGCCCAAAAGCTCTCTTTCTTCGTCTTGTAGAGCAACAAACTGGCATCAGCCACTCCTGTCCACGCCAAGGCAAAATCGGGGTCTTTCGTGCAAGCCTTATCAAATAACGCTAGAGCTTGGGTTCCTGCAGCGGCATCCACCCGCTTCTTCAGAATGTCCCGTCCTTTCAGGTAGAGGTCGTAGGCGGCCAGATTCTGAGTAGGCGGAATGGCGGCGCGCTCGCGTTCTTCCATCGTAGGCGTGATATTCAGGGCAGCGGTGATCTGGGTAGAGATCTCATCCTCTAGCGTGAAAAGATCGGCGCGCAGGCCGGTGAAGGTCTGGCTCCAGATACGAGTGTCCTTCTCCAGATCGTCAATGCTGACGATGACCTGTATGCGGTCGGCTGCTCCCTGCACGGTGCCGTTCACAATCAGATTCGCGCCAACTTGGCGGCCGATGTCGGCTCCGGCCTGCTTCAGATCAACCCGCTGCAACGCCGGTAAGGAGATCGGATGAACGCCACTTAAGGAGAACAGCCGGGAGGAAATGGAATCGGCAATGCCCTCCGCTTCGTATTTCAGATTGGGATCGGCACTAAGGGTCCGAAATGGCAGCACCGCAATGTATTTACCCTGTTCGGGCGGCGGAGTACTGCGGGAGTGTCCGGTAAAGAAGAATGACGCGACCGCAATAAGGACCGCGGCTGCAATACCGAACGCTCCGTAGATCCAGATTCGCGGGAATTGCTTCTTTTTCTTACTCTCGCCTTTGCCTTCCGCTGTGGCAGGTTCGGCCTCCAACTGGCGTAAGGCGGAAAGCAGTTCACGCGTGCTTGCATAACGGTTTCGCGGATCGCGTTCCAGGCAGCGAAGAATTATTTCCACTAGCCTGTCCGAAAGGCCGGGGTTTACAAGTTTCGGATTTTGCGGAGCCTCGGCGACGCGCAGCGCCAGAGTTTGAAAAACGGAATCGTCTTTGAAAGGGATTTTCCCCGTCGACATTTCATAGAGGATTAAGCCCAGCGAATAAATATCGGTACGGGAATCCACCAGCTTGCCTTCGGCCTGTTCGGGCGACATGTAACGCGGCGTTCCATGCACCTCCCCGGTACGGCTCATCGACTGTTCCGTTTCTACCGTGCGGGCCAGGCCGAAATCGGCAATGCAGGCGTGACCCGTGGAATCGAGCAGGACGTTGCTGGGCTTCAGGTCGCGGTGAATAATGCCCTGATCGTGCGCTGCGCCGAGCCCTTCACACATCTCAATTGCAAGCTGAACGATGCGCTCCTCCGGAAGCGAGCCGTAGCGCCGCAACAGATGCCCCAGATCCTCTCCATCCGCCCAGGCCATGGAGACAAAGCGCAGGCCGTTCGCCTCGCCCAAGTCATGAATGCGCAGCACATTCCGGTGCGAGATTTGGCTGGCGAGAGAGATTTCGTGCTTCAGCCGTAACAGTGAATGCGGGTCGCTCGCTAGCTCAGGGCGAACGATTTTAAGAGCGATGGTGCGATCGAGATCCAGATCTCTTGCGCGGTAGACCTTTCCCATTCCGCCTTCGCCCGCCTCCGCTTCGATGAGGTAGCGGGAGCCCAGGATCATGCCGGGCGCGAAGATTCCCGATGTGGACGCGTGCGAGGGCGAACGCAGCGCGTCCGCGGCGTTGATTTCTTCCAGCAATTCCTGTGCGCTTTGATAGCGGCGGGCAGGATCCCGCTCCAGGCACCGCATGACGATTCGCGCCAGCCACGGCGGTACGCTGCGATCGATGGAGGCGATGGGGCGGGCGCGATCCCGTGTCCGGGCCAGGAATGATTCCGCAAGGTTATCGGCGGGAAACGGCAATTCGCCCGTCAGCAGCTCATAAAGAACAACGCCCAGCGCGAAAATATCGGACCGCGCATCGCTTTGACCGCCCAACGCCTGTTCTGGCGCCATGTAGTGCGGGGTGCCAAGCACCGCTCCCGTGCGGGTGATTCCGGTCTGCTCAAACGAGCGCGCCAGACCGAAGTCGACGATCCGCACGCGGTCATCGCGGCCGATCAGGATGTTCTGGGGCTTCAGATCGCGATGGATTACGTCTTCCGCATGCGCGGCCTGGAGCCCCTGGCAGATCTGCTTGATTACCGCTATGGCGTCTTTCGGTGGGAACTTGCCGCGGGCGTCCAGCAGCGATCTAAGGTCTGCGCCATCGACGAATTCCATGGTGATGAAGCGCAGGCCGTCCGCCACACCGAGATCAAATACGCGAACGACATTGCGATGCGCAATCTGCCTTGTGAGAAGAGTTTCCTGCTTTAGCCGGCGCAATGCTGCCGCATTTGCCGCCAGATCCGGGCGAATGGTTTTGAGAGCGATCGTGCGCTCCAGTTCGGCATCGAATGCTTCGTAAACGGTGCCCATACCACCCTGCCCCAAGCGTCGAATAATCTGATATCGGCCAGCGACGACGTCATCGGCCTCGAATTCGCCCGCGGACAGACCGGAGATTTCGAGGGTATTTGGCGAGGAAGCAGCGGTCTCCTGACCAGCGGTTGCCCGCGCCCTGGCAAAATCAGCCGGGAGGGTCAGATCGATTCCATCGAACGCGCTATTGCAGCGCTCGCACGAGATAGACCCCTCCGGATTCGAGCAAGAGCAGACGGGGCAGATCAGCATCTGAATAAGTCCTACGGCGCGTGCCTGATCTGTAACTCCATGACCGGTATTTCCGCGCTGTTCCGCCAGCCGAGCTTTCGGCGGGATGCGGGAGGAGGAACTGCTAGCGGCACACGGATTACTCGAATAGTAGTGAGTTTAGCAGCAAAGGCGTTACTTGGAACAGCAAAAGACAGGCGTGTTCAGGCAAACCGCGCATCACCTCTTAAACCTGCACAACAGCGTGCGCCGAAACGCCAATCGCACGCGGATTGATGATTTCGACACGGCCTTTGTAACGGTCTCCCTTGCGGATCTCAGCTACAAAAAAGGATGGATTCGCAGGATCGCTGGACTGATTCTCGCCATTCCAGAGGAGCAATCCGAATAGCCGAGTCCCGCTATCGGGGCTGCCAGGTTCCGCTTTCCCGGCGCCTTCCACTTCCATTCGCGCCGTGTTAACCATCCAGCGGTTGTGGCGTGTTTTCAACGACAGGGGATCAAGGACATCGCCCAGTTCCGTCCGGTGATACCAGACGTCGGTATCGGGGCGATCGATCAGATCGCGCGCGCGCTCCGTCCAATTGCTGGAATCGGATGAAATCAGGGCTCGGACAAGTTCGTCAGAGGTAGGCTCCAGAACCATTAAACGCACATGCGCGCCACGCTTGAGACAGGCCTCCGCAAACATTACGTCTCCCTCGGTGGATGCCGCGCAGATTGCCAGATCATTGGTATCGAGCTGCCATTTATCCAAAACCTTGTCTATCTCAGACTGCACGGCATCCGCGTTGGTAGCAGGAAACCGGGAGATGGAGCCATCCATGTCTGGGCCATCCATTGGGTAGCCATAAAACAGAATGACCTTGTCCCACTTCTCCTCGCGAATCTTTTCCTCCAGCGCGGCCCTGACGATATAGGTCGCGCCGCTGACTACCACCGGGCTGAATTCCAAAAGTTCAAGCAGCTGTAAACGATCGAGGAAATAGCGGAGATGAAACAGCGTTGCAGATGGCACCGAACAGGCATCGCGCACGGCCTGGATCGCCGCTGTATCGTTGCCTCCCAGCATGTCCAGGCCGGATAACGCGACCGAACCCCAGAACTGGGTGTCGTAATCCCCGGTGAATTCCGCATTTTCGCGCTCGGCAGTAGCGGTGTAGCGGACAACAATTGATAAGTCGGTCTGGCTTACAAACGGAGGCACCGGCTGAAAATCGGGAAACAGATATCTTAGAAGCTCAATCAGAAGGAGAGCGTTATATCCGCTCAAATACTGCTCCACGTGGCGGCGATGTACGTCCGCAAACCCGCGAATGGCGGAAAGCAACAGCCTCCAGGACTCCTTTGCCTTCTCTTTGCGCCTGCCGGCATCCGGCTCATCTTTCCACTGCAGATACCAGAGCACGCGGTGAACGTAACCGAGCACCGCGCCGGCCTTGCCGATCACTTCGTCCGCGTTGGGGTTGTGCTCATGCTGCTGCAGGATGCGACGGAGTTCGTGCTCGGCCTGGCTTGCTTCGCCAAGGCTGGCAAGTACGATGGCCAACTGCAGATGAGCTTCGGCGTCGTCCGGAGAGAGGTGAATGACTTCCGTGAGTACCTCCCGCGCGGCGGCAAACCGGCACAGCCCGATGAGCGCGCGCGCCGCTAACATGAGGATCTTCGTTCGATGGACACGGGTTGGAGCATCCTGGGCAAGAGTGAGGATGTGTCCGGGGCGCTGGTTCGCTTCCGCCATTCGAACGCGCTCCTGCCAGTCATCGTTCAGCGCGCCGAAGTAGCGCGCCTTTGAAGTGTCGATTTCCTCCCAGTTCACCGGCTTGAGGCCCGGGAGATGAGCGTATACCGGGCTGCCAATCGTCTGCGCATCGGAAGCCAGCGCTTCTTTGAAGACCTTGCAAAGCCGTTCGACCTCTTTCACGAGCTCGCGCTGCCTGTCGGGTGCGGCCGGGCTGTCCGGTGGCCTTGCGATGAAGAGCTGGCCGGCATACGCAAAGCTGCGATCGGGGGCGACATCGAACGGATGGTTGGGTATCCACCCGCCGTGGATGATCAGAATTCCGCGTGGGCAGGCGGCATCGCGGACACCCAGCTCATAAAACACGTTTGCGTTCGGAATGGAAAGATCGGCAATCACCACGTCGGCGGTGATGAGCTCGAAGAACATGTCCGTACGAATGTCTCCGGCTGAAACTTCACTGTCGGCCCGGAACGGCTCGCAGCCGGCGCCCTCCAGAGCAGGTTTCAGCAAGTCGGCGTAAATTGAGTCGAAATCAATCTTTTCCGATCCGTGCTGGCGCGCGCCGCCGATATGGACCGCACCGAACGGCATAACTACGAAAGCACGAAGTTTCACGCGTCCCCCGTTGTAAGTGACAGAAGTACATGAATCCATATCATGTCTACCCACGAATTAGCAAGGGCTTCATGCCGGGTTTGTGATTTTCCGGTCAGTTCCAAGCAGGACAGTTGAAACCTCCGAGCCTGTGGCTGGTCTCAAACGAACAGGAAGGCTAATATGCGAATTCTAGTTAACAGCTTAGTTTTCACCGTTGGATTGTTCCTGGTCGGAACCTGCTCCGCCGTAGCGCAGCAGCAACCAGGCGGAGGCGGCCAATCTCCTTCGATGCCGCAGTCGAACCCTTCTCGCCCTTCGTCGCCCGATATGAATAGTCCGACAGCCCAGACGCCAAACGGCCCCGCAGCCATGACGCCTAAAGTGGATGATAAGAAGTTTGTCAAGGATGCGGCGATCGGCGGAATGGCCGAAGTCGAACTCGGAAAACTTGCGGCGGAGAAGGGATCAAGCGAGGCAGTGAAACAGTTCGGTCAAAAGATGGTGGACGATCACACCAAAGCGAACGACCAACTGAAGCAACTTGCCAGCAAGGAAGGCATCACTATTCCCGACACGCTTGACTCGAAACATCAGTCCCGGGTGGACAAACTAGCCAAGCTGTCCGGTCCTAAATTTGATAAAGCCTATGTCAAAGATGCCGTAAAGGATCACGAAAAAGATGTAAGTGAGTTCAAGAACGAGGCGCAATATGGCTCGGACCCGAACGTGAAACAATTCGCGTCCAGTACCCTGCCGGTTCTGCAAGAGCATCTGACGGCCGCAAAGGACTTGAACAAGACAGAAAAGGCCCAAAAGCAGAGTTCCGGACAGTAGTAGAACGGAGCGCCCGAGCGCGAAGTCGTATAATTCAGCACTTGCCTCCAGGAGAGGCCAAATTAGAGTGCTGAACACGTTCCAGAACTTTGGTGTTGTCGTTGCGATTGTAGCCGCATCCATTGCGTTCTTGTTGGCACTCCGGCGCTTCTGGCCGAATGAGCAGCGGCGGCAGCATAACGACTTAATCGGTTGGCAGATGACCGTCCTGGGCACGACCTACGCGGTGATTGTCGGTTTTATGTTGTATACCGTGTGGACGGAGTTCCAGACAGCTAACGGGAACGCGGAGGCTGAAGCCAATTGCGTGGTGAACCTGGCCCGTTCGGCCGAAGGCTTTTCCGGCGTACAAAGAGAAAAGATCCAGGATTTGGCGGGACGCTACGTCGATATTATGTTGACGAAAGAATGGCCGGCGATGGAACGTCTCAGCTTCAGCACCGAATCGCACACCGTCATTCAGGAGCTTTGGATTGCTGTAACAAGAGTGGAGGTGCGCAACTCATCCGAGCAAATGAGTCTCGCTCGCGCACTTACGGAACTCTCGGATATGACGAAGCACCGGCGGCGTAGGGAGTTGGAAGCAATTTCCAGCCTGCCAGGAATTTTGTGGGCTGTACTGATCAGCGGAGCTGTAGTGACCATTATCTCTGCGTGTTTGTTTGGCAGCGTAGATTTGAAGCTGCATCTGATCCAGGTTGGGATGCTGGCATTACTAGTAGCTCTTGCGCTAGTTGCGATTGCGGACATCAACCGGCCTTTTCAAGGGTCCGTTCATGTGAGCCCCACTGGCTTCGAGCGGGCCCGCTTGGCTCTCATCGAGTTCAGAGCGGCCGAACAGTAATCTGTACGGACTTTTTGCCGAAGCGGGAGTGCTGTGCTTCGACCGCGATTTGTCCGCCCCCATTTGGTTTCGCTTTGACCCAGACGGCGCCCGCGCCTCCCGCATCGGCAAGGTTGAAGGGATTATCTCCTACCAGAATCCCCGGGCCGTCGATTCTAAAGCTGACTTCTCCGCCGGCAAACGCGCGCGGAGCCCCGAACTTATCGACAACCTTGAAGAGGAGCCGGGTTGCGTCCGCGCCGTCGCCGAGCAATTCGCGATCGCCGGCATGTAACAGAAACTGATCCTGAACAGGATCGGCGGAAAAGGAACGCGACAGGACTTGGCGCGCGCCGACATAGCCGTCTATACGGAGTTCGGGCTTGCCGGAGCCGCCGATTTTGAGGTCGGCGAAGAAGGGCGGGTACTTGATACGCGGGAAGGCGGTCCGGTCGGGATGGAGGGTGGAGTGAGTATGGCCATCGATCAGCAATTCGAGTCGTTCGCAATTTGAAAAAATAGCAGCGTGCTCGCCTGGGCCTGAAGGGCTTTGCGGACCGAAATCCCAGTAAAAAGCGGGCTCAATTACCGGCCGCACGTCTGGATCGACTTGCGCTAGATAAAATGCCGCGCCGAGTTTCGGAATTCTGAAGACATCCGCGACGCCTGGATACTTCACACCCTGATACGAATTGAGGAGACTGCCGTAATCGAATCCGCACCAGGCGATCACACCGCAGTAACGCCTATCGGATAATCCGCGGTCATGGACCTGCGCATGTAGAATCGCCTGCTTTTGCTGGAGCCGCAAATCTCCCGTCCGGCGATATTTCACATCGAAGCCATGCCGAGCCGCGTAATTGAACTGACCTACCGCTTCGGAGAAAAAGAAGGGTACTCCGGGCAGCGGATCGACAAGGCCCACGCTACCATCCGGCCTGGCGTGGTAATCGTCGAACGCAAATACGTCCTGAAACCAATCGTGGGTTGAATGGTAAACCATGCTTCCCGACGTCGGGCGGGAATCATCGAGCGATTTGGCTGCCTGTTTGGTGCGATGGTACAGGGCGGGATCGTTATGAGACTCATTGATGCGAAAACCCCAGATGACGATGGAAGGATGGTTCCGGTCGCGGCGCACCATATCTCTTACATCGCGCACCGCGAGGTCCCTCCAATTCTCATCTCCGAGATATTGCCAGCCGGGGATCTCTTCCCAGACCATCAGGCCCAGTTCATCGCAGGCGTCGAGAAATGCTTCGGACTGTGGGTAGTGGGAACAGCGGACCACGTTGCAGTTGAACTCCCGTCGCAGAATCCGCGCATCCCCGCGCAAAACGCGGCGAGGCATTGAGCGGCCAACGTACGGATACAGTTCGTGGCGGTTGAGGCCAAAGAGCTGCAGTCGCCGGCCGTTCAGGAAAAATCCATCGAGCGCGAAACGAGCCTCGCGAAATCCAACCCGCGTTCGGTAATCGTGCAATACCTTGCCGCCAACCAAGAGCTCAGTCTGCAGATCATAGAGGTGGGGCGCGTCGACATCCCATAGATCGATACCTTGTAGGTCAGTCAGGATGAGAGTCGTTTGCGTTTCGCCGGATTTTTCAAGAACAAGGTCCTTTGATGCGCGGCAAATGGCCTGAGAGCCACGCCGGAGAGTTGCAATCAGCCGAATCGGGCTAGCCGGAAGAGCGGCAGCATCGACAGAGCACTGGATTTCAAGTCGCCGGTCCTTGCGAAGAACGTCCACCGATCTCGCGAAGACATCACTGATGAAGACCTGAGGCATGGCGCGCAAAGTGACTGATCCGGTTATGCCTCCCGGAAGCAGGTAGTCGATGGAACCCGGGCCTTTGGGAGAACCTTCCGGCGGAATGCTTTTCCAGCGGGAATCGACAGCGACCACGAGCACGTTCTTTTTCGGGTTCACCAAGTCTGTAATTTCGTACTGGAACGGGAGGAATCCACCTAGATGTTCCGGCAAGGCATGGCCGTTGAGTTCGGGGCAGGCAGCGATCATGACGCCGTCGAAATGCAAAAACAGGCGAAGTCCTTTGACATCGGCCGGCAACGCAAACTGACGGCGATAGCGCCAGACACGCTCCCAGGCAGTCGGGTCCCACTTCTGCCAGGAGAGCGGAGCGACACAGTGCGGCAGAGTGATCGGGTTTCCATTAAAGAACCAGTCCTGGTCCAGGTTAAGCGTGCGGCGGGCAGGTCCGCGGGTTGCGGCAGGCGCGGGTAGTGACAAGGCGGCAGTTGCGGAGGTGATGCTGCGGAGAAAATCGCGGCGGGAATTGTGAGGTGGTCGAGTTGCCATTAGTAGAGGATTTCAGCGAGCTGGACGTGCCCTCCGGCGCGGCCCAGGAGAGCTGCTCTACTATTGTCGTCGGTTTAAATTATCAGCTTTGATCCCCATCGCCTCGATTGCTTGATCCTCAGATCGGTAGTCGAAAGCCGATCCCGGCAGATCAGGCGGATGCGCACGCTCCCAATTGATGGTGCGTTCCATTGCGATGCCGCTGCCCACCGGTTCGATGAATCCGAGCTCGTTCCTTATCCGTTCGCTGCTCATGACCCAGTCCTGCTGGCCGTTATAAGGAACTTTGAGATGGGCGGGCGTAAGCTCTTTTGAAATAGGGACAACGGGACCAGTCCACCCGGCCTGTTGTCCGATTCTTCGTACCCAATCCACTTCCGTTAAAAACGGCTCTTCGGCCACATTGTAAATGCGCCCGGCCGCTTTCTCCGATACAGCTGCGAGTGCAATCGCACCCGCAACGTTTTCGACATAGCCGCGCGGTCCACGCCATTGCGCCACGTCGTCCTGAATCAAAATTACGCGACGCCCGTCGTCCATTCGCTTCAGATAAGGAAAGAGGCGATGCAGCGGATCGCCGGGGCCATAGATCATCGGGAGGCGCAGAACCGTTCCCGGCAGCTTGGGATCGCTCATAATCGTGCGCTCGACGGGTATTTTGTCGTATTCTTCATCGAGCCAACCGAACACGTTCCGTAATTGTTGCAGCAATTCGGGGCCGTAGGTATTGCGCGCGGTGCGAAGCTCGGAATCCTCGGTCAGCGGGACGGGTTGAAGTGGGCCTGATTCGAATCCGTGCGAAATCCCACAGGCGCGATATACGCCTCCGCTGCTCAGGGCAACGATTCGCTGAGTCAATCCTCTAAACGTACTCACAAGAGCCTTCGCCTGGCGTTCACTGCTCAGGATAAGATCAATGACAACCTCTGGAGCCAGGCGGCGGAAATCATGAACGTGCGAGGCGATGTCGTTCCGGTCGCCCAACAGATGCTTTACGCCCGCGGGCAAAGCAGCGCTAGCCCGCCCCCGGTGAAAGATAGTGATTTCGTGCCCCTGTTGCGCGAGTTCGCGCACGAGATGCGGTCCGATGAAGCCGGTTGCGCCGATCAGGAGAATCCTGGACAAGCGGTACCAGTTTATGCCTTTAGAGATGCCAGTGATCCATATCTCTGAGACTGACGCAGCCAATGATTTCGCCTCAGTGCTGGCTCGTGTGCGTGCTGGTGCAGAGGTCATTATGGAATCAGACAAATATCCAGTAGCCGTATTGCGTGCGGCCATCGAGCAGCCGGTACGCTTGCTTTCAGAGTCCCTCAGGTTCGCGAGGGAGCACGGCTCGACGGCCATTCTGGACGGCGCTTTCGGTCGTGACCTGGAAGAGATTGTCAGCAGTCACCCTGAGCCCCTACATCCGCCTTCGTGGGACTAATCCTCGATTCGAGCGTTTCCATTGCCGCCGAGCGCCGCGGCGAAAACAGTAGGACAACTAATTGAGCGAACGCTACGCGCGACAGAGGAGAGAAGGTTTCGAATAGGCTAACAGAACGACCCAACCCGCGTCCTGAAGCCCAAGATGGAGAGCCGCATCCATCCAAAGATGGAGAGTATACGGCTCGAATTGTATCTTCAGATGTACGCCGGACATCAAAACCGGGTAACCTTGCAGGATTGAAGCCCATATGGCGCTACTGAGTCATTATTTGCGGAAGCATTGGCGGATTGTATTTCTGGCGCTGCTGCTAGCGACGGTGAACCAGATCTTCTCTCTGCTTGATCCGCTGATCTTTCGCTATGTTATCGACGGATACGCGACGAAATTCCACCAATACACGACTTCCCAGTTCATCCAGGGCGTTAGCCTGCTCTTAGCGGCAGCGGTTGGCGTGGCTTTCGTTTCGCGCGTAGCGAAGAATTTTCAAGACTATTACGTGAATGTCGTAACGCAGCGCACTGGGGCTGAGTTGTATGCCGATGGTGTGGAGCGATCTCTCTCCCTGCCATACGCAATCTTTGAAGACCAGCGTAGTGGAGAGACCCTTGGCAAACTGCAGAAGGTCCGGACCGATGTCGAGCGTTTCATTACCGCATTCGTGAATATTCTGTTCACCGCAACGGTAGGGGTGGTTTTCGTTACGGTCTACGCCCTTCGTGTGGACTGGGTTATTGCGCCGGCCTTCCTGCTAACCGTCCCCTTACTGGGCGTCATGAGCTCCGTATTGAGCCGCAAGGTCAAGGTGATTCAGAAAACAATTGTTGCCGAGACTACCGCGCTGGCGGGCGCCACCACGGAATCGCTCCGGAATATCGAGCTTGTGAAGACGCTGGGTTTGGCTCGCCAGGAGATCAATCGCCTGAATATGACGACCGATAAAATCCTGAAGCTGGAGCTAAAGAAGGTTCGCTATCTGCGCAGCCTTAGCTTCCTGCAGGGTACCGCGGTGAACCTGCTGCGGACCAGCATCCTGTTTCTGATGCTGTATTTGATCTTTACGCAGCGCATCACGGTCGGTGAATTCTTCTCGCTGTTTATTTACTCGTTCTTTATCTTCGGGCCACTGCAAGAACTGGGCAATATCATCAACATTTATCGGGAAACGGAAGCATCTCTGAACACGCTCGAAGAGATCCTGCAGATTGCTCCTGAGGCAAAGCCTGCAAACGCAGTTCCGCTCGGAAACATAGGATCACTCGAGTTCGATTGCGTCACATTTCAACATCGGACCGCCAACCGGCCCGCTCTGTTCGAAGCCTCGTTCCAAATTTCGCGGGGCGAGACCGTGGCCTTCGTGGGTCCATCCGGGGCGGGGAAAACAACGCTGGTGAAATTGCTGGTCGGCCTCTATCAGCCGCAAGAGGGTGCAATCCGCTACAACGGGCTGGATGCGGCGCAAATCGACCCCGACGAACTGCGATCCCAAATCGGATTCGTCACGCAAGATACTCAGTTGTTTTCCGGTACCATCCGAGAAAATCTTCTGTTCGTGCGCCCCGATGCGACCGATGCCGAGTGCCTGGATGTGCTGCATCGCGCGGCCGCGGATTCCTTGCTGGCACGGGCGGACAAAGGCCTTGATACCTTAATCGGCGAAGGCGGCGTCAAGGTATCCGGCGGGGAAAAGCAGCGGCTGTCTATCGCTCGGGCTTTGCTGCGAAGACCGCGCTTGCTGGTCTTCGACGAGGCTACTTCGTCGCTCGACTCAATCACCGAGGAAGAAATTACCCGCACGATTCGCGACGTGGGACAGCGGTCCGATGTGATGACGATTCTTATTGCTCACCGGCTCTCAACCGTCATGCACGCTGAGCGGATCTATGTCCTGGAGCGAGGCCGGATTGTAGAGCAGGGTACTCATTCGGAGCTTGTTGCCGACACCGGGCTCTATTATGCGCTTTGGCGGCAGCAGATCGGCGAAGGAACGGCGGAGGTCGCGTCGCTGGTCGCCGAGTAAGGCCGCTTGCTCATCACAGGCTATCCAGGAAAGCGATCAGATCTTCCTTTTCCTGTTCACTAAAACCGATAGTGAAGCGAGCATCATAAAAATCGAGCACGTCGCGCAGCGATTTCGCCGAACCATTATGGAAATAAGGTGCGCGGCTGGCAAGTCCACGAAGGCTGGGGCCCTTGAACCTCCCGATATCCTTCCACTGGCCCGTGATCAAGGCTCGTCCCGGATCAGTAGTCCTCTTTATTTCGTAAGTTGTCTTGTTTTGCAGAGTGATGACAGGCAGATAACTGACATCGAGGGGACCTTGCGGATCGCTAACGCCAACGTTGAGAGGTGCGGAGACGGAGTGGTTCCCCACGTTTGGCGAGTCATGACAAGTTCCGCAGGTGCCTGGAATTGAAGCGAGATTCAGGTCATCATTAAGTCCGGCGACGCCGGTAATATTGATGGGCTTGGAATTGAACAGAGTTTGGCCGCGGAGAATGCTCGCACGGCGCTCCCGCTGCGCATCTCTGTCGTGCCATGACCGGTTTGCCCAGGCATCGAAGAGATTGAAAATGGTCGGCGTAAACGGAATTCCCTTCGGATTGCCGCCCAGAGGATCGTTGACTCCGACGAAGAAAGCGGGCATCGTTTCACGGCCCAGCGGTACCGGCCCGCCCGTGGCGCCACCGCCGTCCAATGCGCCAGCCCGATAATCGTACGCTTGCGCGGTTGCCAAGGCCATCTCAAAATCGACAATGGCTTGTTGCTGTTGCGGCGTTAAGGGCGTAGTACCTTGCGCGTGGCCGCTAACGGCATCGAGAGCTTGATGGGCCAAATCCGCTTGTAAATCGCCTGGGTTCGTTCCGAAAGTAATCTTCTGGGTGCCTGTCTGGGGCGAGGATTCGCGCCCGTCCCACATAATAGTGCTCATAAAGCGCAGATTCGTGGACGGCAGCGGACGCCGGTACACCGATAGGGTGGAGGAGTCATCACAGCCATAGGGATTCGCCACGTTTACTACGTTGAACTCCGCTGTATCCGGCACGGCGAGAGCGATCCGGATCAGCCCCCTGTCGGTCAGCAGGCGGTAAGCGCGGCGGCGTCCTTGGACGGTCGAGGTGTCAATCCCGTGATCGCAGGTTGAGCCGTCATTGGTTCTAAAAATCGGATCCAGGCCTTGGGTGAGATCGAAACGAATTCGGACTTCGTCCGCGGAAATGCTCCAGCCTTGGGCCGGCCGGTGGCACGTTCCGCAACTGCGTCCGTTGCCGCCGAGCGCTTGGAAAAAAGGCCCGCTTAGATCGATTGGGCCATTATGGGTGTTATACGTTTCCAGCAAACCGGTTGCGTTAGGGAACGGGAATCGATTGGGCAGCGATTGCGCGTTTGCCATCGAAAGGCCTAGCAGGCCTCCGATCACAGGCAACAGGGTGTAAGTCATCTTCCGTAGCATTTCGGTCTCCTCAGGCCCCGATGCCCGCCCTCCGACGGCAGGCATGCCAGTCCTTTACATGACTAATCGGAAACGGGAGGGGAAAGACGACAGAATTGCTGAAGATTCCGTCTACCGGCCGGAAAATTCCGGGTCATTCGCCAGTCGCAGGGCGGCGCGGAGATCGGGCTGAGCCGCATCAACGGTTTTTTGAAGATTTAGCACGGCTGAGTGAAGTGCGGCGTATGCTTCTTTACGGTTCCCCTCGGCCAGAAGGGCGCGGCCAGCGGCTAGCCAGGCGCGGCCGAGCGTACTCGAAAAGACCGCGGGCGGCGTGGTCCGGCGTAAAAGATCCAAAGCTCGGCCGGCGTCGGCCCATGCAGCATGCGCCTGGCCGGACTGCAGCTTAATTTCAGATCTTCGAATGAGAAAGATGGGCAGATAGTCTCTTCCTTGACCGCGATTCTTGACCAGGGCATCCGCTATCGCGACCGCCTGATCGGCAAACTGGAGCGCGCTCTGCCTGTTTCCAAGTGCCTGCGCGTTGAGCGCACGCTGCATAGCAAGAGACCCGAATGCGATATGGCCGCTGGGAAGGTTTCGACGCAAGCGAGGCTCCAATTCGGAGAGCATCCGGACGGCGTTTTCGAGATCACCCTTATTCCGGTAGATGGAGGCCCGCAGCAGCAGCGATTGGCCGACCGGGGCATCGTCCCCTGCCTGCCGCGCCTTTGCATACCCCTGTTCGGCATAATCGGCGGCTTCGTCAAATCGCCCCAAGTCATGCAGCGCGCGGGCGTAATTAACAAGCGGCTGCGCCTGCACGGTCTGATTGCTCTCCCGGTCCCGGCTTATAGCAATGCAACGCCGAAGCACCTTTTCGGCTTCGAGAGGCCGTCCGGCGAGAATCAGGTTAACGCCCCAATTATTCAGAACTGTCCCGGCCATCTGGGTGTCATCGCGTCCAAGAGCCGCCAGCCGTTTTGCCGCCCGTTCGAATGCCGCGTCGGCTTCCGCATGAAGCGCGGCTTCGCTGTACGCGCCTGCCAGCGTTATCTGCGTGTCGAGTTGCAGCAACTCCGAGTCGTAGGGCGATTGCTCCAGAAGATGCTGCGCGGTTTGCGCTCGTGCAATTCCGGTTAACGGATCGCCGCGGTTTTGCGCGATTTCGCTGCCGCGCAACAAGCAGGTCACCCGATCCGCTGCAAATATTGGTTCATCCGGAAGCGCGTGCATGCCCTCCTGAAACAGGTTCTCGGCCCGCTGCGGTTCGCCCTCCCGCGAAAGCGTTTGCCCGAGACCGCATGAGGCCCTGGCGCGAGCGGAACGGTCCGGCAGCCTCTTACTGGCGCGATAGGCGTCTTCGAGTAGCGGGCGAGCCTTAGCGTATTCGTCTTGCACCTTGTACTGGCTGCCTATCGAAATCAGCAGCTCAAGGCGACTGAGGTCCTCCCCTGATTGCCGCCGCACGATCTGCTCGGCGCGCGCCAGCAACGTATCGACGGTGAAGGGCTTGCCTGACGGAGCGGCGTCGGAGAGCAGAAAGGAATTCAGGTCATTGATGGTTTCGGCTCGCGAGAGCTGGCGCAGAGCGAAATCACGCTGCACGCGTGCCGCCCGGGCCTGCGCCGTTGTGCCGAGGACGCCCGCTACAGAGGCTACAAAAGCTAGCCCCGCCAGGGCCACCGCGACACGGTTCCGGCGGACGAATTTGGCGGTCCGGTAAGCGAGGGTATCGGGGTGCGCGCTGATGGGCTGATGCTTCAAGTAGCGCTGCAGGTCATCCGCGAAGGCGTTGGCGGACGCATAGCGTTCCTGAGGGTTCTTTTTTAGCGCCTTGGCGACGATGGTGTCGAGATCGCCGCGAAGCGCTCGCTCGAGTTTGCCGGGCGTCGTACGGCGGGCCGCGGCCGCGACTTCCCGATCTGAGCTACCCGTATTGACGACTTGAGACGGGGCAGGCGACTCGCTGTCGACGATGGCCTTAATCAGGCCTGCCGGAGACTGTGCGCCGGACCCAGCCGGATGGCTGCCTGTCAGCAGCACAAACAGCAACACGCCCAGGGCATAAACATCTGTCGCGACCGTCACGACGCCACCGGTCAATTGCTCCGGGGCGGCATAAGCCGGCGTGAGCACCGCGCCTCCCTCATGCGTGAGCATCGTCGCTGGTTCGGTCTTTCCCTCTCCTTCCAGCAGCTTGGCAATACCGAAATCCAGCAACTTGACCTCGCCGTCGTTCCTGACAAGTACGTTTGGCGGCTTGATATCGCGATGCACAACCAGGTTCGCGTGCGCGTGGGAAACTGCCGCAAGCACGTCGATGATCAGGCGCAGGCGAGTTTCTACATCTAGCAGATGACGATCGCAGTACCGGTCAATGTGTTCGCCATCTACATACTCGAGGACCAGGTAGGGCTGCCCGTTGGCGAAGACCCCCGCGTCGAGGAGCTCCGCGATATTAGGATGAGCCAGACGGCCAAGAATGCTGCCTTCACGTTTGAATCTGTGCTCGCTCGTTCTGCCGGTCAGCGCAAAGCTCAGAAACTTGACCGCGGCGCGGCGTTCGAACCGCCCATCGACACGTTCGGCAAGCCAGACACTCCCCATTCCACCCTCGCCGATACGCGAGATCAGCCGGTATGCGCCAACCGTTTGACCCGTAAACGCAGAATGCCCCGGCGGCAAATCCGGATTTTGTTCCAGAAAGCGTTCCTCTGTGGCCATCCCGTGCTCATCGAGCAGTGCTTTCAGGAGGACTGCAAGCTTCGGATCGCGCTGGTGCAAAGAAGCAACGAAAATGGCGCGTTCGCTGTGCGGCATCTCGAGCGCCTCATCGAGATACGGGCTGACCGCTTGCCAGGATTCAGGATTGAGTGCCGGCACCTGTTAACTCACGGTGAAGAAAGATGCGGGCTTTTTCCCAGTGCCGCTGCACCGTGCGTTCCGATACACCGCGCATAGCCGCGATCTCGGCGAACGAAAAGCCACAAAAGAACTTCAGATCAACCACTTCGACCAGTAATGGCTCCAGGCCGGCAAGCTCGTCCAAGGCATCGCTGATCCGCGCCAGTTCACTGCCGCTGACGCTGTCTTTCGGTTCCATCCCCATTGCAGTGATTTCGAATTGACCACCGCGCTTCTGAGCCTGCCGGTTCCGCGCATGATCGATAATTAAACCCCGCATCACACGGGCCGCATAGGTCATGAATCGCGCGCGGTCTGGAAAGCAAGGGCCGCTTCGCCCGGCGATGTCCAGGTAGGCCTCATGCAGCAACGTTGTAATACCCAGGCTCGCATCAAATCCGCGGCGCGCAAGTTCGCGGCGGGCCAGCGCATGCAGCTCAGAGTACAACGCGGAAAAGAGGGCGTCGGCCGCGGATCTGTCCCCTCCTTCAGCGGCGCTGATGAGGGAAGAGAGGGCGGGCTCCATAGCGGACGTTCGGGGTAGAGCATCTCTCATTTCAAGCGGGAGTGTCAAGATGCGGAATTGCGCAACATCAGGCGATGGCTTCTATTCCCCGATCTTCCGCTCGGCTTCCGCATCCAGAAGATAGAGAATTACCCGGAAGGGCATTCCCGCAAGCTCGGGTTTATCTTCAATATCGGGCCGCACATCCAGCAGAGCGCGCTCCATCAAGTACGTTGTCAGCAGCGTCTCCTGGTTTGCTTCGGAACGCGGCATGAAACGCGCGCTCTTCGCTGCCTTCCAGTAGCCGCGCAAAAATGCCGCGCTCACATGCGAGTACCAGAATCGCCCCCATATGCGCATGGTATGGCGGCTGCCGCTGGCTTCTCCTTCGGCCGAAGTCACGCGCCGGAGCGCGGCTTGCACCGAGTACCCCAGGGAAACCAGCATGCTGGTCACATCGCGAATCGGGCTACGCTTGATCCGCCGCTCGCTGATGTGTTGGTGCGGATCGCCCTCGAAATCGAAAAGGACAATGTCCTGCTGTTCTGTTATCAGAACATGGCCCAAGTGCAGCCGCCCATGAAAGCGCGTCCGCTCGGAATAAATGCGCTGGGCAAAAACGGCTCGAAGCTTGGCCACGATTGCGTTTTCCCGCTCCAGGACTTTGGCCGCAAGCAGGCGAACGTCAGGGCTCATTTCCGAATATCGCTGACGGATGAACTCGAGACGGCGCCCCAGCAGCCCGATATAGCCGTGAAACAGGCCCTGGCGGTAAAAATCGTTAAACGGCTCAGGCGCAAAGGCCGGGTCGGAGGTTTGGCTTCCCAGCACCAGGTGCAGCTCGGCGATCCGCTGCCCCATTCTCTCGGCCAGAGAGAGATATGGGCCGATGATCTCCTTAGCGATTTGCGGAGGGTCGGCTAGAGCAAAGCTCAATTTGTAGATATTTGTGGGGGCCGAATTCTGCAAGTCTACGTTCGAGACCTTCGCATCTTTGACGTGTTCGAACAAGCCGTCCAGATGTCTTCGAGTGTGGTGCCATGCTGTGCCATCATTCGGAACAAAACCATGGAGCACGCCGATCACAGTCACGTCGCCGGAGTGTTCGTGGTATTCGAGCGAACCTGCAAAGGGCGCGGCATGCGCGAATGGCTGCGGCAGGCGCTCCGTTAACAATTGGCCCATTTCCACTCCGGGATGAATACCGGGTTCCACCTGTCTAAGAAGTTTGAATACGAATCGATCTCCGAACTTGATTGAAGTATTGATTTCGGATGCCGTTAGCAGCGTTGGTTCCAGATTCGGGTGGGTTGCGCCCCAAAGATTCCGAAATTCGCGGTTCCGGGAGGCGATGAGCGTGCCTCTTTCGCCAGTGAAACGCCGCCGCCGCGCGAACGCTTCGAGTAATGCGGTACAAAACTCCGGGCTCTGTATGGCCGTGTACAGCAGGCCCTGAGCGCCATTTGCGGCACGGACATCGGCAATCAGCGCATCCGGATGCTCGGCCCGCATGCTGCTGGCCTCCTGCCCCGTTGCGAAACCCATCGGCACCACAAAGGTCTCCGGATCGCCGGCGGTGTATTCGATATGCACCAGCCCCAGCCGGTACCGGTCATGCATAACGGATACCGATTCCGTAAGTTCGATAGAGCGGAATCGTCTGTCCTTCGATGGAAACCAGCGTCGCGATTGCAGAAACCGGGGAAGAAGCGAGGCAATGCTCGCCCGAACGGCCGGATCCCAGATGTCATCCAGTGAGGCGAGCGCAAGCACCGGAACCTGTAGTTGCCCGGTCTCGACCGAGGGGGCCGCAAGTTTAACCGGGACTTCCCGCTGTTCCAGCGTGAACCAGAAAAATGAATTGGGGCCGAGCGTCACCGGATAATAGCTTTCGCCCACAGGCGGAAAATCCGTCTGGCCGAAGGCTTCCACCAGCGTGTAACCGCGGAATTTGTGCAGATCGAGCTGGACGGCTTGCGCAAAGCGGGACAAGTTCGCGACGACCAGAATGGTCTCCGCCTCGTAGCGCCGGAAGTAAGCCAGAACGTGCTGGTTCGAGGGCTGGAGAAATTCGATTGTGCCGCGGCCGAAGGCCTTGTACCGCTTACGCAGCGCGATAAGACGTTTAGTCCAGTTGAGCAGGGAATTGGGGTTGTCTTCCTGCGATTCCACGTTGATGGCTTCATAGTGGTAGGCGGGATCGATATTGACCGGAAGATACAGCTTCTGCGGATTCGCCGCGGAGAAGCCGGCGTTCCGATCCGGGCCCCACTGCATCGGCGTTCGAACTCCGTTCCGGTCGCCCAGGTAGACGTTATCTCCCATCCCGATCTCGTCGCCGTAATAGATGATCGGCGTGCCCGGCATGGAGAACAGCAACGCATTCAGCACTTCAATCCGAGCCCGGTCATTGCCGAGAAGGGGCGCGAGCCGGCGGCGGATGCCCAAATTGATGCGCGCGCGCTGATCCGCGGCATACCAACGATACATGTAATCCCGTTCTTCATCGGTGACCATCTCCAGCGTCAGCTCGTCGTGATTGCGGAGGAACATTGCCCATTGGCAGTTCTCGGGAATCGCCGGAGTCCGCTTCAGGATCTCGACAATGGGCAGCCGGTCTTCCAGCCGCAGAGCCATGAACAGCCGCGGCATAAGCGGAAAGTGGAAATTCATATGGCACTCGTCGCCGTTGCCGAAATACGCGACAGCATCTTCGGGCCACATGTTCGCCTCCGACAACAGCATCCGGTTCGGGAACCGGGCATCCACGTGCTGGCGAAGTTCCTTTAAGAAGGCGTGCGTTTCGGGCAGATTCTCGGAGCTTGTATCCTCGCGCTCATACAGATATGGAATTGCATCGAGCCGGAATCCATCCACGCCCATTGCAGCCCAAAAATCGAGCGTGTGCATCACGGCGCGCCGCACCAGCGGGCTATCGAAATTCAGGTCGGGTTGATGCGAGTAGAAGCGATGCCAGTAATACGCCTTTGCGACCGGATCCCAGGTCCAGTTCGAAGTTTCGAAATCCTTGAAGATAATTCGGGTGCCGGAGTATTTGTCCGGCGTGTCGCTCCATACGTAGAAATCGCGCCAGCGCGATCCAGGTTCGGAGCGGCGCGATCGCTGAAACCATTCGTGCTGGTCGGACGTGTGATTGATAACCAGCTCGGTGATGACGCGCAGCCCGCGGCGATGGGCCTCACGCAGAAAAATCTGGAAATCGCGCAAGGTGCCGAAGGCCGGGTGCACACTTCGGAAATCTGAAATGTCGTAGCCGTCGTCCTTCCCGGGCGATGGGAAAAAGGGAAGCAGCCAAATGGCCGTGATGCCCAGATCTTCTAAATAGTCGAGCTTCTCGGCCAGGCCGCGGAAGTCTCCGGTGCCGTCGGCATTGCTGTCGTAAAAGGCGCGGACGTGTGCTTCGTAAATGATCGCATCTTTATACCAAAGCGGGTCGCCGTCCACCCCGGTGCCAATGTGCGAATGTTGCATGCAGTTTTTGTGCTAGTTAGACGTCTGAAAAAAACCCGGACGCGCACGCCTGTCTGACATCAATTCCGGAATCTCCGTTTCCGTGGCATGCGATGGTTAAGCTAGTCCTATCATCATCCATGAGACGCTGCGGCATCGCTCTTCTTTTGGCCTCGCTACCCATCGCGGCGGCAGATCTGCGTCTTGGAATTATCGGGACAGACACTTCCCATGCAATTGCATTTACCACCGTGCTGAATGATGCAAATTCACCCGAACACGTTGCGGGCGCACGGGTAGTTGCCGCTTACAAGGGCGGCAGTCCGGAGGTTGAAGAGAGTGCAAAGCGTGTTGACCGGTACGCGAAAGAGCTGCGAGACAAGTGGGGAGTGCAGTTTGTTCAATCCATCGCGGAACTCTGCCCGGCTGTGGATGGCATTTTGCTCGAAAGCCTGGATGCGCGGCAGCACCTGGCTCAGTTCCGTGAGGCGGCAAAGTGCGGGAAGCCGGTCTTCGTCGATAAGCCGCTGGCTTCTTCGTTTTCCGGCGCTATGGAGATAGCGCGGCTTGCGAAGCGGGAACATATTCCGTGGTTCAGTTCTTCCACTCTGCGTTATAGCTCGATCGCGGAGCTGAAGAGCGCGGACATGACCGGCGCAATAGTCTGGGCGCCCGGTCCCACCGAACCGCACCAGCAGCTAGACCTCTCCTGGTACGGAATTCACGGAATCGAAATGCTCTACACGCTTCTTGGAACAGGATGCGTGGAAGTGACCCGCATCTCTTCTCCCGATTCAGATGTGATAACCGGTCGCTGGAGCGATGGCCGGCTTGGAACCGTTCATCTCCAACGCCCGTACGGGAAATACGGAGGGGTCGTGTTTCTGAAGGGCGATAAGCTGGATGCCCGGCCGGACATTCCGTTCAGCTATGTTCCTCTGGTCCGGCAGATCGTCGCATTCATGCAGACTAAAGCGCCGCCGGTATCGAATGACATCACGCTTGAAATGTTTGCGTTCATGGATGCAGCTCAAAAGAGCGTCGCTCAGGGCGGCAAAGCCGTGCGACTCACGAGCAGCTCTCTCGAGCCGTAGTTCCTCGGCGTGGCGCGCATCGTCCTCAACACCTTCGGATCCTTTGGCGATTTGCATCCGTATCTGGCGATCGCGATCGAGCTCCGCCGGCGCGGGCACCGGCCGCTGATCGGCACTTCGGAGGTCTATCGCGCGAAGGTGCAGGCCGAAGGCATTGAGTTCGCGCCGGTCCGGCCCAACGTGGGCGATCTGCTCGAACGGCCCGATTTGCTTGAGAAGCTCTGGCATCCGGAGCGCGGAACCGAATACCTGATTCGCGATTACCTGATGCCCCAGGTGGAGGAAAGCTATCAGGACCTCCTGGCCGCGAGTAACGGAGCGGATCTGCTGCTGACTCACTTCGCCGCTTACGCGGGCGCAACCGTAGCTGAGGTCCTGAAGATGCCCTGGCTCTCAATCGCGCTGCAGCCGTCTATTTTTCTATCGGCTGACGATCCTCCGGTGCTCCCGCCGCTCTGGCTCCGCCACCTGTACCCCCTCGGGCGGCCGGTAACCGTCGCGCTATTTGCGATGGGCAAACTGCGGGTACGGCGCTGGGCGCGGCCTCTGTTCCAACTTCGCCGCCGGCTCCGGTTATCCACCGCGGCAAATCCCGTCTTTGAAGGCCAGTATTCTCCTTTCGGAACGCTGGCGCTTTTTTCGCAATCGTTCGCAAAACCGCAGACCGATTGGCCCTCGAACGTTACCGTTTGCGGGTTCGTTTTTTACGATCGCCGTGGCGAAGGATTCGACGGGCAGGATGCGAACAACCATCTTGAACAGTTTCTTCGCGAGGGCCCCGCACCGGTCGTATTCACACTCGGCTCATCGGCCGTAATGCATCCCGGGGATTTCTACCGCGAGAGTCTTCGAGCGGCTCAATTTCTGGGCATCCGCGCCGTTCTGCTCGCCGGCATCAAAGAACGCGATCATCTGCCCGGAAATTTGCCCGCATCGATTTTGGTTGCCGAGTATGCTCCCTATTCGCAGATTCTGCCGCATGCCGCGCTCACGGTTCACCAGGGCGGCATCGGTACGACGGCTCAGGCGCTGCGGGCTGGACACCCGACGATCGTGGTCCCCTGGTCGCACGACCAGCCGGATAACGCCGAGCGGCTGCGCAAACTAGGCGTCTCCCGCACCATCCCGAGGTCGCGCTACCGGGCCAAACTGGTTGCACACGAAATAGAGAACCTGCTCAACGATGCGCGCGTTAAACAACGCGCCGCTGAACTCGGCTCGAAGATTGCGGCGGAAGACGGCCTCGACAGAGCGTGCGATGCAATTGAATCCGTGCTTCGCACTTGAGCGGCTCGCGCCCTACCCGCCTGTTCCGCGCTGCCGGATGACACCTGCCGGAAGATCCCCACTCTTCACTACCCGAATGTAGTGATCGGTAAATCGAAGGGCCGGGTGCAACTGCACGTAAGGCATGTGACATCCGATGCAATCTCCCGTTTGGCGCGCGCCCACGTGCGCGGCCTGGCTGTCATGACACGAATGGCACTTCTCGTTATAAAACGCCGGTTTGTTGCGCATCGCGTCCCGGTGGGCGGGGTGACAGGTTGTGCAGGCCAGCCGGCCCGATCGGAAGCAGCGGCTCTTCATCAATCGTAGCGGCTGAAAACGCACATTCTCCAGTTCCGCATCGCCCACCGGTGGCTTCACCCTGTGGCAATTTCCACAGAAGCGAACCTGTTCCGGCGCTGGCATTTTCCCGGGATTCGATGGATGGTGAGTGATATCGCGCAGGTGCTGATCCGCACCGAGATGGCAGCGCTGGCACTGCACACCGGGGATCACCGGCTCCAGGTCTCGCGTAATCGCAGAAGAGTGGCAGCCAATGCAGGCTTGCAGATCGCGTCCCGTCTGCATCCACCCCAACGCTTCGGTGGCGTTTTCAGAGGCTCCGGCGGTCTGGCCGATGGTGATCCCGTATTGATGCAATTGCGGGAAATAGCTCACTCGGGATTCCGCCACCCGGCCGCTCCCGGTCTTCACCAGCGGCGTCTGCCCTTGCACGCCCGCGCCCAATACCCACTCGATTACTCCGGTAGCCCGGTCCCCGCCACGCTGCGCGGTTACTTCGATTCCATCGAGTGTGCGCCGGTATTCAAATGAATATCCATCGCCCGATTCTTGTAACGGCTGAGCGGGCAGGTTCTGACCGAACGCGCTCGCAAGGGCAGGCATCATGGCGTGCGCCATTCGCGAGCCTTCGTGCAGCCTGGTTTCGGCCGGATGGCAGGTTGCACACGCTTCCGTACCAGGAATCGGCGACGGATCTGCGGCTGCAGAGCACGCCCCTAACAGAAGCAGGCAAATCAGACGGGTTTTCATGGCGTCTGCCGCAGTGTCTTCAGCTTGTCGAGAACCTCCCTGCCTTCATCCTTCTTGCCCTCGTTCATCAGCGTCTGGCCCAGCAGATAGGTCGCCGAGTAGTTGCGCGGATCCAGCCCCAGCGCGCGGCGCAGGATTCCTTCTGCATTCGAATAATTGGCAGTTTTGAAATAGCACTTGCCGAGCAATATGTAAGGACCGCTGAAATCGGGGTTCAGCCAGACGGCGCGCTGCAGGTCCTGGATTGCGGCGGCCCACTGTTGCTGGCGCGTATAGGCGTCCCCCAGCCGGTACCATGCCATGGAGAAGCCAGGATTCACGGTGAGCTCTTGCTTCAGCTCCCCGATTCCTTCCTCCAACTCGCCCCGGTGGATGGCTACTTCCGCCAGCAGGAAACGCGCCCCGGGTAGCTTCGAATCGATCGCCAGCGCTCGTTTGGCTTCCACCACCGCTTCCGGTTCGTATTCCTGTTTGAGCATCATTTGAGCCGCCAGCAGATGGCCGGCGGCGCTATCGGGCTTCAAGCTGAACAGCCGGGCGAAAGCTGCTTCCGACTCATCCTGCTGCCTGGTTTGCAAATACGCGTACCCGAGCATGTAGTTCGCCTCATTCACGCCGGTCACCTTCTCCAGCCAAGGAATGGCTTTCGGCGCTTGGGTCAGCATGAAATAGCTCTGGCCGATCAAAAGCGCCGATTCCTTGTAGGCGGCGCTAGCGGGGTCTTCCGCTTTGGCCGCTTCCTGCAGTTCGGTGATCGCGTCGGCGTATTTCTGCTGTTTGTAGAGCTGTACGCCGCGGTTGTGGGCGTCGTCAGCGACGCCGGTGACCAGAAGCGCGGCCAGAACAAACGACAGCATTACCAAAGAGTATAGGGCGGGTGCGTTTTCGGTGTGCGCGACCAAAGTTTGGATGTTTTGTGAACCGAAGACTTCCCCTCCCCCTAAGGTTGTAATGATTTCTGCAACTTCGTGGGTACAAATCGACCATTAATCGTTTAAACTAGTCCAGATGGTGTGAGTTGTGTTGGTCCGAAAGGGCCGACTCTGTTCTTTTACAAAAGATTAAGTTTGCTTCCAAGGAGAAGGTATGGTCAGCTTTCGCAAGGGGGCGTTTTACTCGCTCTTTGTTGCGTGCGCCTTGCTGTTAGGGGTCTCGATCGGCGCGAACGCACAACAAGTCTTCGGCAGTATCATCGGTACAGTCACGGATCCTAGTGGCTCGGCCGTCGCTAATGCCAAAGTCACAATCACCGATATCACCAAGGGCGCATCGTTCAATGTGACCACGAATGGTTCCGGGCAGTACACCAAGGGTCAGCTCATCCCGGACGCCTATCAGGTGACTATTGAGGCGCCTGGCTTTAATAAGGTGGTGTCGAACAACATCACCGTTTCAGTCGATCAGGCCGCGCAATTCAACGCCACTCTGCAGGTCGGCAACGTGGAACAACAGGTCGAAGTGACCGCCGCCGCGCCGCTGCTGCAAACGGACCGGGCCGATGTTTCGCAGACATTCACTGCCCAGCAGATTTCTCAACTTCCGAGCATTGGCCGGAACTTGCAATCATTTGAGCTCTTGGATCCAGGAACAGTGAAGCAGGGCTGGGCTCATGCTGCGGATGAGAATCCGCAGGGCAGCGTGCAGATCCAGGTAAACGGACAACCATTCTATGCGACGGGCTATTACCTGGATGGAACCGTGAATCAGGATCCGATTCTGGGAATCATCGTAATTAATCCTACGTTCGATTCTGTAAGTGAGGTCAAACAGGCCAACCAGGATTACGACGCCGAGTTTGATACCTTCAGTGCCGGCCTCCTAACGTACTCGACCAAGTCGGGCACGAATTCGTTCCACGGCGACGTCTTCGAATACCTCTACCTCAATACGCCGGGATTCCAGGATTTCGGCCGCAATCCGTTCACGGAAAATTCCGAGATCGGCGGCCATGCCGGGGCGTTCACGCCGACCACTCATCAGAACCAGTTTGGCGGCTCAATCGGTGGCCGAATCATTAAGGACAAGCTGTTCTTCTTCGGCGACGCACAATTAACGCGGAACATTAAGGGCGGTTCGGTTCTTACCAGCGTTCCCACAGCGGCAGACCGCACCGGCGATTTGAGTGACTGGCTGAAGCTGGGACCGAATTACCAGATCTATTGCCCGAATTCCGGAAATCCGCTGAATGGCGCTGGGCGGACTCCCGCGCCGAACAATCAGCTCACTGCGTGCGGTATTCCGTTGAGTTCGCCGGCGCAAAATCTTTTCAAGTATTTCCCGCTGCCGAACACGGCCGGCACCGTGGTGAGCGGCGTGGTGGCGCCGTACAACAACTACACTGCCAGCGGAGCGCTACTTAATAACGGCAACCAGTGGAACACACGTTGGGATTACTACGGGAATGAAAAGAACACCTTTTTTGGTCGGTACAGCTATGCAGGGTTCGACCTGAGCGCACCCGGGGCGTTCGGCTTATTAGCAGGGGGAGTGCCCTTTAATGGCACTAACTACGCCGGCAGTTCGAGCACGCTCAACCAGAGCATTGCCGCCGGCTGGACGTACACCGCCAGCCCGACACTCATCAATGAATTCCGATTCGGGTTCCTGCACTATCACATCACCGACGTTCCGAACGGCGTGGGAAGCAGTCCCGCGACAGAAGCCGGCATCCCAGGTCTCAACGTCGATAACTTCTACACCTCCGGTTTGCCGGCCTTCGAAATAGACAATCCAGCCGGCAGTTCCATGCAGATCGGTTACGGTCTAAACATCAATCAGTGCAACTGCCCGCTCGACGAAAACGAGCGCCAGTACCAGTTTGTTGACAATATCAGTAAAGTACACGGCAACCACAGCTTCAAGTTCGGCGCCGATATCCGGTACGCGCTGAACCTCCGGGTACCCAGCGACAGCCATCGCTCTGGCCAGCTTTACTTCAACGACAGCATGACTGCGTTGGGAGATGGAACGGGTTCCTATAGCGGCGGCCTTGGCCTAGCCACTTTCTTGTTAGGTGATGTGACAAGCTTCAACCGCTACGTTAGCACCAGCACCAATGCCCAGGAGCGCCAGAAGCGCTGGTTCTTCTACGGCCAGGACGAGTGGCGGCCCACTCCAAAGCTGACCGTCACCTACGGGTTGCGCTGGGAAATGGTGTTCCCGGAGACCGTCAACGGACCCGGGAATGGTGCCGAATACAATCTCGATACCGGGCTACTGGAGGTCTTTGGCACAGGCTTGGTCAGTAACCACGGCTATCAGTCCATGAACTGGCACAACTTCGCTCCCCGCTTCGGCATTGCGTACCAGATCACGCCGAAAACAGTGATTCGCACCGGCTACGGCTGGTCCTATAGCTTGGGAACTTTCGGCTCCACATTCGGCCATAATGTTACGCAAAACCCGCCGGTCCTTGCGAACCAGTCGATTGACCAAACGGCAGCATGCGGCAATAATTTCTGCGACGTTTTCAACCTGAAAGATGGGCCACCAGCGCCCCCCACGTTTACCGTCAGCCCGCAGGGTACGTTGCCCTGTCCTAAGGGAGTAGATTGCAAAACGCGGCCCGGCATTTTCACTATGCCTGTGGTTTACGCCTACAACTTCACGGTCCAACATCAATTGACGAAGAACATGGCCTTTACAGCCGGCTACGTAGGCAACTCCGGACGGCACCAGCCGAACGGGGTCGGCGACCTTGCTTTCAACAACAATCGCGAATATTTTCTGCCCGGCTATACAGGCGACCAGTCGCTGCTCCTTCCTTTTAATGGTCTTCTCGGTCCCCGATACAATTACGGGAATACGTCGGCGATTGACAATTATTGCAACTGCGCCAACAACCGGTACGATTCCTTTCAAGGCACTGTGACGATAAGGGGATCGTCTGGTCTCAGTCTGCAGGGCAACTACACGTATCAACTAGCGCAGGGCAACGGTTACGGACCAGATGAGTCATACACGTTCCTGTATGATCGTGCAGCGAATTATGTCAACAACAGCGATTTCCCGCGGCAGCAATGGGTTTTCGCGGGGAACTATGATATTCCGTTTGGGAAGGGCCGGAAATTCGGCGGAAACGCGAACAGATTTGTGGACGCGGCTCTCGGCGGTTGGAACTTGAGCGGCATTTTCACCTATTACAGCGGTCGCCCCATGTATCCGACTCTGGACAGCTACCCTGGCCAGCCCTACAGCGGTCCAGCTAACATTCCAGACAAGGGGACCGGGAGTCCCTATGCCGCGAATCAGAATCGCGACCATTGGGTCGTGGGTGGATTCGGAGGACCGTTCCTGCAGCCTGCTCCGAACGCGTTCGGCAACTATCCGATCTATCAGCTCTACGGTCCACATTTTGTGAATCTCGATGCCTCCATCATGAAGCAGTTCAGTATCACCGAACGCTTCAAGTTTACGCTTCGCATGGACGCCACGAATGCGATGAACCACACGAATTTGGATAATCCAAACTTTGACATACAGAGCGCAAACGTTGGTCAAATCACCAACATTGCGTTTAACGGCAATGGCTATACAATGCGCCGGCTGCAGTACTCCGGCGTGTTTAGCTGGTAAATCGCGAACCAATTTTAACAACCAGAAATGGCCGGAAGGGCAGAAACCTCTTCCGGCCGTTTCGTTTTTTGGTGGGTCCAATACGGAGGTCTACGGTACCGGGTTCACCCAGCGCAGGTCGTGGAACCGGCTGAAATCCCGGTCTGTGGACGCGCGCACGGCTCCATTCTGGATTGCCAATGCAGCCAAGACCGCATCGCTCACCAATGCTCCTGCCGCACGGCCCTCGGTCACGAGACGTTCCAACAACTCTGCGTGACGCGGCCCCGGATGAAGGATAATAACACCAGGTTGAGCCAGCCATTCGCGAACATGTCGAAATGCCACTACGGCCGGCATCGGCGTCGGCCACACCCGGGGATTGGTGCTGAGGCGCACAAAAGCCCAGAGCGTACTCCAAGGCAGGCCAATCGTGTCATTTCCGGCGAACAGTTCCTTCAGCCAGGAAGCAGCCGCCTGCTGGCGTGGCGAATCCAGTTCAGAAGCATAGAGCATGGCTGCGGATCTGACCTCTAATTCTCAACCCGCCCCTTTCCCTTCCGCGACAGTCACAACCTGATTCGCCTTCACGCCCACAATCTTGTCCACCTGTCCGCTGGGCCAGTGGACCTCGATATCCGCCTTCGCTGCCTTGTTGAGCCCGAAGTGGACGCGCATGTCGCACTGCGAAATGTAACTGCCGCCGCTTCGGACTTCATCCATTTGCGTGTGCTCGCCTTCCGGTTTACAGAACACACGAGCGCCAATCCCAGAGCGATTCGATTTCGTCCCGACCGTCTTCACCTTCAGCCAGTTGTTCTTGAGCGTGCTGTCGCAGCGCAGGAGTTGCGGCACGTCGTTCACGCAATTCACCACAACGTCCAGATCGCCATCGTTGTCGAAGTCGCCAATGGCGCAGCCGCGGCCGGCAACCGGTTCCAGAATCCCCGGCCCGGCATCGAGCGAAACGTCCTCGAACTTTCCGTTTCCCAGGTTATGATACAGGACTTTTCGCTCGCGATAGCCTGACTCGCTTGCCTTCTCGCGGACTTCCGGATACACGTGCCCGTTACAGGTCAGAATGTCCGGCCAGCCGTCGTTATCGAAATCCAGGAAGCACGCACCCCAGCCGAGGAAACGGGTGTTGCGGCCGAGTCCCGCCTGGAAGGTCACGTCTTCGAAATTGTCGTTTCCCAGGTTCCGATACAAGCTCGAGGTGTCGCCTGCAAAGTTCGTCTTGACGATATCCAGCTTCCCGTTGCCAAACACATCCGCCGCCGACACACCCATGCCGGCCTGCGTCTTTCCGTCTGCGCCAAAGGCTACACCCGATTCCAGGCCGATGTCGGTGAAGGTTCCATCGTGGTTGTTCTTGAACAGCGCGGAGGGAGCGGAATCATCGGCTACATAGATATCGGGCCAGCCGTCGTTATCGAAATCGCCGACTAGCACGCCGAGCCCGTATGTGCCCTGCTTCTTCCAGATGCCCGCCTTCTCCGAGACATCGGTAAAGGAGCCGTCTCCATTGTTGTGGAACAGAATATCCCTTCCGCCTTTGAGTCCGGGAGGACCACAGGCGACAATCAACCCTTCATAGAGGCAGGGTCCGCTCTCGGGCAGCGGTGCGGTCTTAGGGTCGAAGTCGATGTAGTTCGCGACAAACAGATCCAGGTGGCCGTCGCGGTCATAATCCAAAAAGGCGCATCCGGTATTCCAGCGCTTGAGACCCGTGGTTGTCCGTGTTGTAATGCCGGCTTTTTCGGCCATGTCGGTGAATGTGCCGTCGCCATTGTTCCGCCAGAGCGCGCAATCGCCCCAATAGCTGACGAACAGGTCTTCGTGGCCGTCATTGTTGTAATCACCGGCGCAGACGCCCTGGCCCCACCCGGTTCGGGCAACGCCCGCCTTCACGGTCACATCCGTAAACGTGCCATCGCGGTTGTTCTTATAGAGCCGGCTGACTGGTTCCGATCCTTTGGGGAAAGTGGTCTCAAAGCGAGTCCCGTTCACCAGGAAGATATCGAGCCACCCGTCGTCATCGTAGTCGATGAACGCCACGCCGCAACCGGTGGTCTCCAACAGATATTTGTTCCGGCTCTCAGCGCCAAAGATGGTCTTCTTGTTGAGCCCGGCTTGCTTTGCAACATTGACGAACTGAACACCGAGCGGCATTCCGACGAGCAACTGATCCAGCGAAAAGACAGGCATGGCTGCGCACAAAGATTTCACGAACGACCTGCGCGAAAACATAGTTAACGCGGTTCACCGCTCAGCGGCTTCATCACCTCTCCGCCACGCATCCCTTGTTCAAGCGTGTTCGCCAGTTGCGATTCCTTGTCGCGCTTTAGCCTGGCGCCTGTGGCAAATGCCTCCTCGCTATCCTGTTTATCGCCTTTGATGCGATAAATCTGCCCGAGCGTGTTGTATGGACCGGGCGTGCTTGGGTCCAGGCGGATGGCTTCCTTCAGTTCGGGAATGGCTCCGTCCAGATCACCGCTCTGCTTCAATACAATCCCGAGCATGTAATGAGCCTCGGCGTAATCAGGCGTAACGGCGATAGCCGCGCGCATTTCTTTCATCGTTGCTGGAAAATCGCCCAACTGCCAGTATGTGATGCCCAGCGAATAATGGGCTTGGGCGAGCTTTGGATCCAGCCGGATCGCTTCCTCAAATTCCTTCTGCGCGGGTTCGATCTGGTCTTTCATTTTCAGCGAGAGCGCCAGATCGTAGTGCGCCGCCGGGAGGTTTGGATCAATCGTAAGCGTCTGCCGGTAGATCTTCTCGGCTCCATCGAAATCGCCGGTCTTCAGATAGGCGTAACCGATATTCATCAGCGCCGATGTGTCGTTCGGCTTATGCGCAAGCACTTTGCGCGACTCTTCGATGCCGCGCTCCGGCTGCCGGGTCTGGATCAGCAGGAACGCGTATTTGTTTCGAATGGTATCGTTCGCGGGGTCCGCTTCGGAGGCGTGCTGATACGCATCGGCGGCGTTGGCAAGGTCGCCTAATTTCTCGTAAGCGGAACCGAGCCGGTACTGGTAATCGAAAACCGCCGGCGCCAGCTTCACCGCTTCCTTCAGCTCCGCTGTGCCCCGTTCGGCATCATTCATGTTCCATAGTGCGATGCCGAGGTGGAAATGAGCCGGAGCATAGCCCGGATCGAGCGCGATGCTCTTCTGAAAGTGCGCGATTGCATCGCTCGTATACTGCGCAACTGCGTAGAGAAACCCGATTCTGTCTTCCGATTCGGCTGACTGCGGGCTGGCTTCTGCCGCTTTTGCGAGCGCATCCAGCGCGCCTGGAATATTTTGCTGCTTAATGAGCTGTTCCGCTTGATCCGCCAAAGCGGCCGGTGTATCGCCTACCGCGGACGCGCACAACGCAAGCGCGGCGATACAAATGGAGACTGCTTTCAACATTCGCCATTATACGGGCTTGGCTTATCACGGACGACTCGCCACTTTGGGATCGATCTTCAACGCCAATGCCATCTCGGCTTCCGCGTCCTGCGCTTTGTTCTCGTGCTGCAGCGCCAGGCTCAGGCTGTAATGTAAGGAAGCGATTAACGGATTGACATTGATCCCCTGCCGGTACACGCGAATCGCCTGGTCATACTGCCCTTTGCTGTACAAGGCCCCGCCGAGATTCAAGTAGGCAAGCACCAGATCCGGATCAATCTCCAGCGCTCTCCTGTACTCCGTGATCTCGTCCGCATTTCCCATAGCGCCGTCTGCCACGCCGAGATTAAAGTGCGCCCCGGCATCGTCCGGATACAATCGTGTCGCCACGCTAAGTATTCCCGATCCTGTTCGCGCGTTTCCGGCCTCGGCGTAGGTCACGCCCAGATACGTTAGCGCACGCAGAAACCGGGGATAGATCTTCAACGACTCCAGCAGTTCCGCCGCGGCCTGCTGGCGTTCGCCTTGCTTGCGAAGGTCCATCGCTTTTTTGAAATGTGCCTGTGCATCCTCGCGGAAGTTACGAGGCATTCGCTGCACGATGAAATACTTTCCTTGAGAGCTGACCACATCTGAAATCTCCCCCGGCTCAAGTCGCAACGCTGCGGCGGACCACGCCGGATCAAGCTGCGAGGCGTCGAGATCTCCCAGGAAGCCGCCGTTCATCGCCGAAGTTTTGTCGAGCGAATTTCCCCGAGCCAGATCGAAAAACGAGCCCCCGCCTGCGACTTCTTCACGCAGAGATGCTGCCTTGGCCGGATCGTCCAGCACCATTACTCGCAGGAAAAGATGCTTCGGCGTTACCTGGCTCCTCCATTCAGGAAGCTGCTTCGGTGCGCTAACGTTCTGCTCGGGATGCACTCGAATCCAATGATCCGCGATTACGAAGGGCGGCCGGTCCTTTACGTCCGGCATATGACAGCCCACGCAGCCGGTAACTCGATTGACCGGGCAAAGCCCCGCATGCCGCTTGACGCCGGCGCTGTGACATCCCAGGCAGGTCTTTTCAGAACGTGCTTCCACGACCCCGCGCGGCGCGTCCTGGTGTGGGTTATGGCAGTTTACACAGGTAATCTGGCCGGCGCTTTGCCGCCAGCATTCGCTGTTGCTGAGCGCGGTAACTTGATCGGAAATCAGCAAATCGTCCGGTAGCGGATCCTGCACGACGCTGAATCCGGCGTGACACTGGGAGCAGGGCCGCATTTGCTGAGCGGGTGCGAGTTTCGCAGGGTTCAGAATGCCTTTATCTACGGTTTTCCTGGCGAGAGCCGCCAAATGCGGCTGTCCAGGCCCGTGGCAGTTTTCGCAGCTCACGCCTACTTCCGTATGCGTTCCGATACGCTGCGGTTCACCATGACACGCCAGACATTTCCTTTCGAAACCAGGCGATAATACCCGGCCCAGCGCGGTTTCGTAGTTTGCTGGCTTCTCCGGCGGAAACCCGGGCGAGAGCGCCAGCTTGTTTTCGGGGGCGTAGTGCAAATAGCGCGTCTCCACCAACGGGGAGCGCTCAAGCGCTAAGCCTTCGATGTCGCGAACCCTTGCCAGGAAACTCAGCCCATGGCGAGTCCCGCCCATGGTGATTTCTACCGGGTACTTCACCATCTCCTGTCCGGGCATGTGTACCTGAAAATCGAAACCAGCGGCTGTTCTTCGGATCAGGTACTCGATCGCAGGATCCGGTCCTTCCCGGTGAGTCTCTTCGTACTTGGCAGGAAGCTGTTTCCCGGATGCTCCCTGCCAGGTGCGAGCCATCCTCGTTTGCGCCTGGGTGGTGGCGATATTCTTATGGCATCCCGCGCACACGTCGCGGCCCAGATAGCCCATCTGGGCGCCGGAGCACCAGGCGCACACCAAAAGCAGGAGACCAACAGGCTTCATTCAAACTGCA
>DATIMA010000241.1:0-26295 GCA_035475915.1 Bryobacteraceae bacterium | reverse complement strand
AACCGGAGCTCGCGAAAGTGGGTGAATCGGAAGCGGATCTCCATCGGCGCGAAGCTAAGTACGGCGTCTATCGGTTTCCGTTTTCGAAGCTGGATCGAGCCATTACGGACGATTCGATGCTGGGCGAAGTGAAACTGCTCGGAACTCGCTCCGGCCGCATCTTGGGAGCTTCCATCCTAGGCGTGCGCGCCGGAGAAATGATAACCGAATTTGCTCTCGCTATGCGAAACGGCATCCGCGTCCAGGAACTTGCGGACACCATTCATCCCTATCCGACGTATATGCTTGGAGACAGGCGGGCCGCCGATCGATTCATGCAGAAGCGGCTTGATTCACCGCTGTTAGGCCTACTCGGGAAGATATTCGGTTATCGTGGCATCCGGAAGGGATCGGGCGCTCTGTGAACACGGTAGCTAGCTTTGCAATCAAACTCCGCCAAGCCGGGCTTCCTGTCCTCCAGCGCAGCCTGGTTACCACGATTCAAATAAATGTGGGAAAGGTCTGCAACCAGGCTTGCCGGCACTGCCACGTCGATGCCGGTCCAAAGCGGACAGAAAGTATGTCGCGCGAAGTTGCGGAACGGGTTCTTCTGCTAATCAGACAAACACCCGGAGCAGCAACGGTCGATATCACCGGCGGAGCACCTGAGCTCAATCCCAACTTCCGGTGGTTGGTGGAAGAGAGCCGGGCAGAAAACAGGCACGTTATCGATCGCTGCAATTTGACCATTCTGATGGAGCCGGAGTTCGAAGACTTGCCGGAATTCCTGGCTCGCAATCAAGTCGAGATAACGGCCAGTCTGCCCTGTTACACGCGTGAGAACGTTGACACCCAGCGCGGCCGCGGAGTATTCGACAAAAGCATACAGGCCCTGCAAGCGCTCAACGGAATCGGCTACGGGCTTACGACGGATTTGCCCCTGAATCTGGTGTATAACCCCCTGGGCCCTTCCCTGCCCTCTCCCCAGTTAGCACTCGAAGCAGATTACAAGCGTCGATTGCTGGAAGATTTCGGTATTCGCTTCAACCGGCTATTCACGATCACCAACATGCCAATCAGCAGGTTCGCGGATTTTCTCGAAAGGACCGGCTCGTTTGACAGCTACTCAAAGCTGCTCTACGACAGCTTTAATGCCGCAACGGTTGAGCAACTCATGTGTCGGTCGCTCGTCAGTATCTCCTGGGATGGCTACTTATACGATTGCGATTTCAACCAGATGCTGGACATATCCGCACCGGGGCGTCCGACCGTTTGGGATATCGAGTCGTTCGATGCACTCGAGTTCAGGCGGATAGCAACCGCGGGGCATTGCTTCGGTTGTACTGCTGGCGCGGGCTCCAGTTGCGGCGGCACGCTGGCTTAGCCGCGTTTGTTTTCAGGCAATCTGAAATACTGAGGTTTTATGAGAACTTATGCTTTCGCGGTGTGCTCGATCGCCGCGCTCGCCTTGGTTGCCACGGCGCAGGCTGCCCAGCAGCACCAACCTACCCCGGCCTCTCGCGCTGAGAAAGCGCCGCAAGATCCGGCAGCCGTAGAGCGCGGCCAAGCACTCTTCCGTTCCACCTGCGGATTCTGTCACGGTGAAGATGCAACCGGCGCGCGCGCTCCAGATCTGGTTCGTTCCGCCATTCTGAGCCATGATGATCACGGAAATCTGGTCGGGCCCGTGATCCGCAATGGACGCCCGGATAAAGGCATGCCCAGTTTTGCAACTCTGACCGATGATCAGGTAAGCGATATCGTGGCGTTCCTGCACCATCAGGCCTATGCGGCTCTTCACAGCGGCCATGTATCGGGCGATTATCCGGTGGCAAAACTGCTGACCGGAAATGCACAAGCTGGGAAAGAATTCTTCTACGGCGCGGGCGATTGTTCTCATTGCCATTCGGTTACGGGAGATCTGGCCGGTATCGCCAGCAAGCTCAAGCCGATCGACTTGCAGCAGCGCATGATTTACCCGAGCAAAAAAATTCCGAAGACGGCGATCGTTACGCTCAGTAATGGGACTCGTTATGAGGGCACAGTCGCTCATGAGGACGAGTTCAACATTGCCCTTGTTTGCAAGGATGGATGGTATCGATCGTGGCCTCTCAGCGAGGTCAAAGCACAGATCCACGATCCGCTTGCCGCTCATCGGGAATTAACGGACAAGTATACCGACGCCGACATGCACAATCTATTTGCCTATCTGGAGACCCTGAAGTAGTTATGAGGAGATTTCTTTCCGCCACCCTATTGCTCTGCGGGATCGCCCTGACCTGCCTGGCCGCGGACGAGGGGCTGAATCCGCAAAAACTTTTGAAGCCGCTCTCGACTGACTGGCCCACCTTTAACGGAGATTATTCGGGGAAACGATTCAGCAGTCTCTCGCAGATTAATCAAAGCAACGTTCAAAAGCTCACTCTGGCTTGGGTGCTGCAGCCCCAATCGGTCGGGATCAAATCGACTCCACTGATGGTGAACGGAATCCTGTACTTCACCACACCGGACAATGTCTGGGCGGCGGACGCGCGAACGGGCCGCGTCGTCTGGCACTATTTTCGCGAATCGACCGGAGATCACATTGGACAGCGTGGCGTCGGCATGTATAAGGATTGGCTCTATTTTGAAACGCCCGATTGTCACTTGGTTTCGCTCAATGCCAAAGATGGCTCCGTGCGCTGGGATGTCGAACTAGCCGACCCGAAACTCGGCTACTTCGCAACTATGGCCCCGCTCGTCATTCGCAATCACGTGGTGGTCGGAGTATCGGGCGATGTCACTGATATCCCCGGCTTTCTGGAATCTATTGAGCCGGAAACGGGCAAAGTCGAATGGCGATGGAACACAGAGCCGAAACCCGGCGAGCCCGGTTCCGAAACTTGGCCGAAAGGGACCGACGCCATCAGCCATGGCGGAGGCATGACCTGGGTTACCGGCACCTACGATCCCGAACTCAACCAGCTTTACTGGGGTACCGGCAATCCAAACCCGGTACTGAACGGCGATATCAGGAAAGGTGCGAACCTGTACACCTGCACGATTGTTTCTCTGAATCCGGATACGGGCAAACTACTCTGGCATTTTCAACCCTCGCCTCACGATACGCATGACTGGGACGCTGTGCAGACGCCTGTTCTGTTTGATGACGAATACCATGGAGTGCATCGCAAGCTGCTTGCGCAAGCCAGCCGGAACGGATATTTTTTCGTGCTCGATCGCACCACCGGCGAGCACGTTCTGACCGCGCCGTTCATTGCCACCAACTGGGCGAAGGGAGTTAATTCGCGCGGCGAGCCCATACCGAATCCGGAAAAAGAGCCAAAGCCCGACGGCACGCTGGTGTCGCCCGCATCGGATGGAGCCACCAACTGGCTCGCTCCTAGCTTCAGCCCCGATGCCGGATTATTTTACGTGAGTGCCCGGCGCGTTTGGAGCATCTTCTACATGACCGCGGAAGGTAAGCCGGAAGGCTGGGCCGGACGCGACCGGGGGCTCTGGGCACGTTCTGTAATTGAGGCGATCGACTACAAAACCGGCAAGGTCGCCTGGAAGCACGAGATCGGCGATGGCGACGGAAGCGCCGGCATATTGACGACAGCCGGAAACCTCCTCTTCACAGGCGATAACGCCGACAACCTGATCGCGCTGGATCCAAAAACGGGAAATGCCCTGTGGCACGTGAATCTCGGCGCAAGCATGGAAACGGGGCCGAGCACGTATGAGCTGGATGGAAAGCAATATTTGCTGACGCCGGCCGGCAGTATGATTTTTGCCTGGGTGCTGCCAAAGTAGCTACCGGGTAACCGGCCCACGCGAAACAGCCGTTGGTGAACCATCGGGCTCTTTCACATCAATAATGCGATTCACTTGTAAGTGATTGAGCTTTTGGATGCGGCCGCTCGGCCAGCGGATCTCGACATCGTTCAGTTCCCGCGCGTTTCCCACCCCAAAGTGAACGGGAATCAGGCTTGCCGAGGCATAACTGACCGCACTCGTCATTTGATTCCATTGCTTGCCAACTCGAATGCGCGCGCCGATCCCGTCGCGGTTGCTCTTCGTTCCGGTTAGCCGAAACTCGATCCAATTACCTGCTTCCGGAGTGGTATTCTGCCAAAGCTCAGCCGGGCTGCCCAGGGCCGAGACAATAACGTCCAGGCGTCCATCGCGATTGAAGTCTCCGAAAGCCGCGCCGCGATGTGCTTTCACCTCCGATTTCATTGCGGCTGGCGTGCAATCGCTGAATTTGCCCGCTACGTTCCGAAACACCATGTTCGGCTCTTTGTATACGTGCGATTCGAAGGCCTCCACCCGATCGTTCACGTGTGAGTTGGAAGTAAAGAGATCCTTCCAGCCGTCGTTATCAAGATCTACAAAACCGGCTCCCCATCCGCTGCGTTCGGTGCTCAGGCGCCCAATGTGGCTGGCATACGTCACGTCGTCAAACATGCCTTTGCCAATATTGCGGAACAAAGGGAAAGTTTCGCCCGCCAGCGCCGTCACCGTAATGTCGGGCAGGCCGTCGTTGTCGTAGTCCCGGAAATCCGTACCCATGCTGGCGACCGGCTGCCCGCGGTCGCTGAGCGCTACGCCGGCAGCCAGTCCAACTTCCTCGAAGGTCCCGTTTCCGCGATTGTGGAACAGAAAATTAGGCATGTTGTCGTTGGTAACAAAGGCGTCCTGAAAGCCATCTCCGTCGTAATCGGCAAAGGCGACACTCATTCCCCGCCCCGCATATCGCCCGATTCCAGATTTTGCGGAAACATCCTCAAACGTCCCGTCCCCGCGATTGCGGTAGAGCGTTGCGGCCAAAGGTTGGAAATATTTAGGGTGGCAATAGACGCGAATGTTCCGGTCGCGGTCCCCGCAGTAACGGTCCTGGAGCGGTGTATCGGAATAATGCACCACCAGCAAGTCCAACTTGCCGTCATTATCGTAATCGAACCACCCTGCGGCTACGGCCCACTCCCCGCTCTTAATGCCCGCCTTTTCCGTAACATCCTCGAATGTGCCATCGCCCCGGTTGTGGTACAGAATATTGCGATTCACTCCGGCAACGAAGAGATCGGGATATCCATCGTTGTCGTAATCGCCGGCGGAAACTCCCATGGAGTAGCCTTTTCCAGCAACGCCAGCCTGTTCCGTAACATCGGTGAAATGGAAATTGCCGTCATTGCGGTAGAGCCGGTTCCAGAACTTGGAGGATGTCTTGTCCAGCGAAGGAACAGCCGCGCCATTTGTGAAATAAATATCGGGCAAGCCATCGCCGTTGTAGTCAAAAACGGCGATGCCGCCCGGCATCGTTTCAATCATGTATTTCTGGGGCGTGGGGCTGTTTTCGAGCACGAAATGCACTCCCGCCTTATCGGCAACGTTCGCAAACTGAATCGCGCCTGCCGCTTCGGCAAGGAGGAGGCCAGCGAGGGGAAGGCAGGCCGCCGCGGTGAGGAGAAGGATGGATTGCTTCCGCACTGGGCGCGATTTTAGCAGGAGTGTGAACGGCTATACTGACCCCTGAGCCATGAGCCAACTGCTAAGGACAAAAAGCATCGACGCGCTGGTGGAACAGACGCACGTCGAGGGCAAGCGGCTAAAGCGCTCGCTGGGGCCCTGGAGCCTGATTGCGTTCGGCATCGGCGCCGTGATCGGCGGCGGCATTTTCACGGTGACCGGCACGGCCGCCGCGGGCCAGCACTTTAACGTACCCTCCGTTTTCAACGCGCCGCTGCTCGATCTGCTGATTCACGGAGGTTCAGCGGCATCCGTGATCGGGCGTCCGGGCGCCGGTCCCGGACTGACTCTCTCGTTCATTCTGGTCGCGATCACGTGCGGGTTCGCGGCGCTGTGTTACGCCGAACTGGCATCTATGATTCCGATTGCCGGCAGCGCGTACACGTACGCTTATACAACTCTTGGCGAAATATTCGCGTGGATCATCGGCTGGGATTTGATCTTAGAATACGCCGTTTCAAACATGTCCGTCGCAGTCGGCTTCTCGGCATATTTCAACGTGATGTGTGACTACCTTTTCGGTGTTCATCTCCCGAAATATTTGTCGGAGCCCGCCATCATGGAGGGGCGGTTCACGGGCAGCTTCTTTAACGTTCCGGCACTGCTTATCGTGATGTTGTTGAGCTGGATCCTGGTGCGCGGGGTAAGGGAAAGCGCGGGCGCAAACAATGTGATGGTTGTGATTAAGTTGGGCGCAGTTTTGCTTTTCGTATTCGGCGCGGCCCGCGCGGTTCAGGGGTCCCATCTGCATCCGTTCATGCCGAACGGGTGGCCAGGCGTCATGAGCGGCGCGGCGATTGTATTTTTCACCTTTATCGGTTTCGATTCGGTGTCAACCGCTGCGGAAGAGTGCAGGAACCCGCAGCGGAACATGCCCATAGGAATCATTGGAACGCTGGTCGTTTGCGGCATTCTTTACACCTCAGTAGCATTTGTACTGACTGGCATTGTCAATTGGAAAACGCTCGACAATGCCTCACCCGTGGCAAACGCGCTGAAAGCAATTGGCATGTCCAAGCTGCGCTTCACGGTTACGGTGGGAGCGCTGCTGGGAATGCTTTCATCGCTGCTGGTTTACCAATACGGCCAAGCGCGGATCTGGTTCGCAATGTCGCGCGACCGCCTCCTGCCGGATGTTTTTTCGCGGGTTCACAAGCGATTTCAGACCCCGCACGTTAGCACCTGGGTGGCGGGTCTCGCGGTTGGGATACCGGCAGGCATTTGGGACATCGGAACGTTTGCGGACCTCTCCAATATCGGAACCTTATTTGCTTTCATCATTGTGTCTTTCGGCGTGGTGATCCTGCGCTACAAACAGCCCGGTCGGCCGCGCGCTTTCCGCGTACCATTTTCTCCGGTAACGCCGTTCATTTCCGTTGTCTGCTGCTTGGGTCTGATGCTCGGCTTGCCACTTGAGACCTGGGTTCGATTTATTGCCTGGCTGGTGATCGGGCTGGCAATTTATGCCGTCTACAGCCGGAAGCGGAGCCCGCTTCGGGACGAGCTGCCGGCACAGGAGCATCTGGCTCCGCCCGCACGCTGATGTATTCAGGACTCAAAACCCATCCCAGACCAGAGCCGGGAAAGTGGCCTGCGTTCGGAACCCGACAGATTCGTACAGCCGGATCGCATCCACGTTTGTGCAAGTGACCGTAAGGCTGACCGATGTGCAACCGGCTTGTATGAGGAGCAACAAGCATTGGCGCAGAAGTTCGTAACCCAGCCGGGCCTTTCGAGCGGAAGGTAGGATGCAGAGTTGAGTCACGTGCCCTGAGGTCGGCGACACCATGCTTGCCAGACAGACGCCACAGACTCGTCCGCTGCTGTCATCGATGGCTACCACCGAACCCGCCGGAAAGAAATTGCCACAGCCTGGAAATTTGATGATGTTCATCAGGAAATGGCGCGCGCCGGGGATGGTGCGGTACTGGTCGTTGATATCGCTATCGACATGCCCGCGGTAAGCGGCTGTAACCAGGTGCGCAATCTCCTCCTGGTAGCGTTCCGCCCAGGATACGAAGCTGACACGAAACTCGGGCGCAACCGTAGCCAAGCGGCCGGCTGCATTCGCGCCAATTTCCATAAAGTAGCGGTCGTGACGAGTCAAATACTGGCCGAAAGGTAGCGGCTGGGCAATCGGCATATGCAACATCATTAGTTGTGATTCGATGCGCCGTATCCCGGGCGTCCGCATCAGGCCTTCCACAATGGAGCCCAACAGCAGCATTTCGTACGGCGGGCGGGCAAACTCGCGCTGCAAATAAAAATCTCCAATGAGACCCTTGCGGCCTTCGCAGACCTGATAAGCGTAGCCGACGATCCTGCTGCCCGAAGCAAGTGCGCACCCGTAAAGCGAATGAATCTGTAGGAAGCGGCGAAGAAGCTCGGCGGAGGGACGGAAATCCCACGCGAAGCGATGCTGCCAAACCCCGATTTCTTCCGCGAGCAGCGGATCGAGATCGCTCACCGCCACCCTTTGCAGCTCAATCAACTCCGGCAGTGAGGCTTCAAAGCGCGCCGCCATTCCCTGAATTATACGTGTACGGTGGCTGCCGGAGGCCCGGCTAAAATTTCCTGTCTGTGCAGGAAATGGCTAATGCTTCGGGTTGCCTGGCGGATACGCGCGTTGTTCTCGATCAGGCTGAAACGAACAAAGCCCTCGCCCATCGGTCCGAATCCAATACCCGGTGAAACCGCCACCTGCGCTTCCTTCATCAGTAGCTTGGCAAAGTCCAGCGAGGGCATACCTGTAAGCGGTTCCGGAAGAGGCGCCCACAAGAACATGGAGCCTTTAGGAGGTTCCACGCGCCAGCCTGCGCGGTTTAATCCATCCGCCAGCACATCCCTGCGCTCCTGATAAATATCGCGGATCTTGCCGGGAGCTTCATCGCAATCGCGCAACGCAATAATGGACGCAATTTGAATCGGCTGGAAGATGCCGTAATCGAGGTAGCTCTTAATGCGTGCCAGAGCCGCAATCAGCTTGCGGTTTCCGAGACAGAAGCCAACCCTCCACCCAGCCATGTTGTAGCTCTTCGTCATGGAATAAATCTCGACAGCATGGTCGGCCGCGCCTTCCACTTGCAGGATGCTGGGCGGCCGGTAGCCGTCAAAACCGAGCTCCGCATAGGCGAAATCGTGGATGATGTAGGTTCCATGCTGCCTGGCGAGCGCCACGATCTCGCGCATGAAATCCAGATCGACACATATTGTCGTCGGATTATGCGGGAACGAAATCAGAATGACCTTGGGCGGCTTAGCCGCGGTGCGGTAGAGGTCTTTCAATCCCTGCAGGAAGGTAGCGGGATCTGGCATGGGGAGCATACAGGCATCGCCTTCCGCCATAATCACCCCATACTGGTGGATCGGATAGGCCGGATTCGGCGAGACAACCACATCACCCGGTCCGATAATGGCAAACAACAGGTGCGCCAGTGCGTCCTTGGCCCCTATCGTTACGATGGCTTCCGTTTCAGGATCAAGCGAGACCCCGTATTGCTTCCTGTACCGAGCGACAATCGCGTCGCGGAGGCGTGGGATGCCGCGAGACACCGAGTAGCGGTGATTGGCCGGATTCCGGGCAGCCTCGGTGAGTTTATCCACTACCGGACTAGGCGTGGCCCCGTCGGGATTGCCCATGCCCATATCAATGATGTCGATGCCCGCTGCGCGTGCCTTGTCCCGCATCTCATTAATCACGGCGAAGACATAGGGCGGGAGCTTCTGAATACGATAAAATTCGTCGCTTGGTGGAAGCGGCATATCTCCATAGTGTAGCGAGAGAGACGATCTTTGCTCATTCACGCAAAACAATTTTTTCCCCGCCGCTTCAAATTGATTCGAGGAGCCATCGACATAAATGGTCAATGCAATTGTGGGCGCCACGGGAGCTGTGGGTAAGGCTCTGGCCGCGGAATTCGCCCGGGCCGGTACTCCGTTCCGCGTTGTGGCTCGTTCAGAGGAGAAACTGCGGTGCGATTTCGGACAGTACGGCGACCTTGTGGAGTACCGCGTTGCTGATTTGCAAGATCCACTGACGTCAGCCGCCGCCACAAAGGATGTCGATCTGGTCTTCTACACCGTCGGCGTCCCCTACACGCATTTCTCGCTGCACCCGAAGCTCACACGAACGGCGCTCGATGCCGCTACAGCATCCCGCGTGAAGAGGTTCGTGCTTGTCGGTACCGTTTATCCGTACGGCATTCCGAGGACTGAGTTTGTGGACGAATCCCATCCGCGGGAGCCGAACACGTTCAAGGGCCGCATGCGAAAAGACCAGGAAGATCTCGTCCTTGCCGCTGACGGCAGGGACGGGCTGCGCACCACGATTCTGCGGCCACCGGATTTCTACGGCCCGGAATCGGAATTGAGCTATGCGTCGGATATCTTTAAGGCGGCCCTGGAGGGGCGTCCGGCGAACGTGATCGGGCCTGTTGATACGCCGCACGAATTCGTATTCGTTCCGGACGTTGCCAAAACGCTGATCGCGCTTTCAAACCACGAAGCGGCGTACGGCCAGTCCTGGAACCTGGCTGGACCCGGCGTGATTACTACAAAGCAGTTCGCCGAAATGGTCTTCACGGCAGCCGGTCAGAAGTTGCGGCTCCGGGTCGCTGGCAAACGGACGCTGAACATGCTGGGAATCTTCAAACCGATGCTGCGTGAGATTGCCGAAATGAACTATCTCTGGACTACGCCGGTCAAGCTCGACGACAGCCGGCTGCGGCGGTTATTGCCTGAGTTGCGAAAGACATCCTATGAAGAAGGGATACGGCTGACATTGGAAGCGTTGCGCGAACGGAAGCGGAGCGCTTTGTAGGGACCGGACACGCCCGTTCACGATCCAGGGAGGTCTATTCGCTCCTGCGCACCAGTGCCCCGATAGCCGATACCAGCTTCTCAATCCGGACATCTACTTCCCGGCCGTGCGTGACGAGTTCTTTCGCCGCCGTTTCGAGCGATGACAACTTGGCCTCGTGCTCCTTTAGGTCACCCCCCCTGGAGCACCTGTGCGCGCAGTAGGATCTTCACGTCTCGTGTCAACTCTTCAATGTCTGCCTGCATCCGCGAGAGTCGCTCTCCGCCGTTGTCACTCATAACAGGTTTATCCCCCTAGCAGTAAACCTTCACCCGGGTGATGTGTCCGAGGTAGGATGCCTGCAGCGCCTCTCCAACCTCGTCGGGAAGTTCAATTCTCATAAGCGCGTCCTTCTCTCAGAGTAGAGGAAAGGGGTTCGCTCTGTCACGAATGCTTTACGCAATCGCGCGTATGGCCCGGACCGGTAGAAAAATTACGGCCGCCACCAACGCCAGCGCGCCGTGGACCGCGATTCCGAGCAGACGGAACGGCAGCAGAATCAGCCAGACGATCGGGTACAGCACTAACGCAGCGAGGGCGAGCGGCCACGAGATGACGAACAGGAGACACCAAAGAATGAAGGTGAGCATATGCGGACCTGTTCAGCAATACGTGCTCCGGCGGGAAAAGTTCCCGGCGCGGCTATTGGCTCAGAGATTTTTGTTGTGCTTGCCGAAAGGGCACGGTTTTAGCATTCTTTGCGTTCCATTCCGGCGCTTTCGCGCTGTTGGCGATGTGCACAAGTCCGAGCGCCACCATGCGATCGACCCGCGCCATATTTCCATAATCGATCTTTTGCCATTCATCACCGACGGCATGATAATCGGGAAAATCGAATGCAACCGTCAGGGTATGGGCGGGGACGCCAAGCTGTGCGAGAGCATCATTGTCGCTACGCGTGAAATAGGCATCGCTGGCTTGTTGGTCCTTGTAGACTTTGACGCCAAGCTCCCGGCCCGCAGCTTCGAGGTATTCCGTCACGCTGGAGTAGTCGAAGCCGGTAACGCTTGCCTTGTTCACCTGTTTTCCCTCCGTTGAATCAGTGCGCCCGACTTGCTCCAGATTAATGTCCGCGACCGTTTTAGAGATTGGGAAAACAGGATGCCGGCCATAGTATTTCGAACCGAGTTCGCCACGCTCTTCCCCGAAAAAAGTCATAAAGACCAGTGAACGGCGCGGATGGCGATTCAGCTTTGCCAGGGCTTTTGCAATTTCAATGACCGATACTGTCCCGCTTCCGTCGTCGTTTGCCCCGTTGTAAATCTGATCGCCTTCGCGTGGCTTCGCCATCGCCATGCGGCCGGCAGTTTCGGCGGTTCCGATATGGTCATAATGCGCGGTCAGCAAAACGCACGTGTTCTTTAGTGCCGCATCAGAGCCGCGCAGGATTCCGATTACGTTCTTTACGACCGTCTTGTTGTCCTCAGGCGCGGGAATATCTACGGTTATCGTTTTGGACCGTTTGCCATCCGCTTGCTGAAACCACTCTTCAAGTTCACTGTCAGAGGCCAGAATCACCGGCAGAGCATGCTGTGATATCTCGTCCGCAGGGAAAAGACGCGATGAAACGGGTGAAGGGTTGCGCTTTGTTACGACGACCTCGACTGCGGCTTCCGACGCCTCGGCCAAGTGATCGAACGCCGCCATTTTGGCGTACGCTTGCTCAACTTTATCCTCAGGCATGCTGCGGAAATCCGGCTGGGGGACGACAATCGCCTTCCCTTTGACTTCGGTGCGCTTCAATGCTTCGATATCCCTAGTCGGAAAGATCACAGCGGGTACATCCTGCAGATTCTCTTCTTTGCCGGAATTGAAAAAGATGTATGATTTCGGCTTCACCGCAAACGTTTTTTGGCCATCATGGAGGATCAGATCTGCGGATGGCGCGGGCATATGCCGGTCCACCATCGGCGCGGTCTGAAAGTATTCCTTGTCACCACCGGGTTCGAGTCCGGCTTCCCGGAACTGAGATGCAATGAACTCGGCCGCGACTTCAAGTCCAGGAGAGGGCGTGTAGCGCCCCTGTAGCGCATCCGATGCCAAAAAGGACAAATCACCTCTCAAATTGGCCGGTGAAATAGAATTCAAGATAGTCCGGAAGCGGAGCGGAACTGGGCTTGGCGTGGTCGCAGAGCTTAATGGCAGGCAAGAACAGAAGAGTGCGGCGGTACAGCTCAAACGACTTCGCATGAAACGCAAACCGGAGTATAGCGAAAGTACTGAGAACACCCACGCCGCGCACGAACGAGCCGCGCACGTACAATAAGACCGTGCGGCATCTGCTGGCCATTCTCCTGCTGAGCGCAGTCAACTTCCCGTTGATTACGCCGGTAGTTTCAGCGCAGAGTGATCCGGAAATTCCCCCGTGCTGCCGACTAGCGGGCAAGCATAAATGTGCGCTGAAGCGCGCCTCGCCCCATCGGACGGCGGCCGCTGTGTCCAGCATTCGCGCTCAATGCCCGTTTTCCGCTGCGACCGGTACAGCCGCGCTGGCGTCGCACGCATTCTTACACAACGCTTCCGTTACCGTTTCCGAAAACAATCTCGTAAGTTTCGCTGCAGCGTCATGTGATCACCAAGTAGCGCGGCCTCTATTCGCCCGAGCGCACTATACCCGCGGTCCACCCAATTTGCTCTCCTGATTCATTTCAACTTTGAAATTTAACTGAGCAGGCGTAGTGCATCTGCACGCCTGCAATTGGGGAGCAATGAAATTTTACAAACCAATCTGTTTATTGGTCTTGTTGGGGATACCTGTCTATGCCACCATCTTCAGTACCGTTCGTGGCATTGTGCACGATCCGAGCCACCGGCCAGTTCCCGGAGCGGAGGTCGTACTCCGCGCTCAAAACTCCGATTACTCGCGGAAGGCCACAACGAATCCAGAGGGCGCTTTCGAATTCCCAGCCGTACCGGCCGGCGAATATCTCGTCCGCGTTACGCATCCGGGCTTTTCAGAACAGCAGCAGGTTCTCGCCACGGTATCAAGTTCTGCGCCCGTCATTCATTTTCAGCTTCAGCTCGCTCACCAGAAAGAATCGGTCAACGTTGCGGAAACGCCCGAAGCAGTGAGCCCGCAGTCGATGACTCCCACGACAACGATTACCCGCCAGAATATTTCTACAGCTCCCGGTGCAAGCCTGAGCAACAGCTTGAGAATGATTACTAACTTCGTGCCAGGCGCGTATATGACCCACGATCAGCTACACGTTCACGGCGGACACCAAGTCACTTGGGCTGTCGATGGCATACCCATTCCGGACACGAATATCGCGAGCACGATAGGCGCTCCAATTGATCCGAAGGACATCGACACGCTGGAAGTACAGCGCGGCGGATACTCGGCGGAATATGGAGATCGAACCTATGGCGTGTTCAACGTCGTACCCCGCACAGGCTTTGAAGGTAACCGGCAGCTCGAATTCAATACTACTTACGGGACTTTCAATCAAACCGATGATGAGGTCAATTTCGGCAGCCATACCGAGCGACTCGCCTACTTCGGCAGTCTGACTGCCAACCGCAGCGATTATGGACTGGAGACGCCCGGCCCTGAGATTCTGCATGATCGCGTATGGGGAATCGGCGGGTTCGGATCGCTCATCTTCAACGTCGATCCGTCAAACCAGCTCCGTTTTATTGCGTCGTCGCGGAGTAACGATTTTCAGATTCCGAACACTCCCGACCAAAATGCCGCCGGAATTCGCGATGTGGAGCGCGAACGTGACACCCTGGCAACCTTTACGTGGGTGCACACTTTCTCTCCAGGGCTCCTGTTCACGGCTGCGCCCTTCATGCATTTCAATCGGGCGAATTACGATGGCGATCCGAATGATGTTCCAATCAGCGCGACCCAGCATCTCGATTCTGCTTACGCGGGCGCTCAAATCGCACTGAATGCGGTCACGACCCGGCACGATGCCCGATTCGGAGTTTATGGCTTCGGCCAGCATGATGACGAGTACATCCGCCTGATCGACAACGTCGGCTCCGGCGACATGCTGCGCACGGAACGAGCCAATTCAGGTTATTTGGGCGCGGCATTTCTGGAGGATCAATTCAAACTGATGCCCTGGCTGACTCTGACCGGCGGGCTTCGGCTGACACATTTCTCAGGCGGCCTCTCAGAGAACGCAGCCGACCCGCGCGTAGGAGCGGCTCTCCGGATCCCGCATCTCAACTGGATATTTCGAGGCTTTTACGGAGCGTACTATCAGGCGCCCCCGCTCTCCACAGTCTCCGGACCGCTACTCAGCTATGCAGTCGCACAAGGTTTGGGCGTGATCCCGCTGCGCGGCGAGCGCGACGAAGAAAATCAGGTTGGGCTCACGATTCCCTTGCATGGGTGGAGCTTCGATTTCGACAGTTTTCGGCTGCGCGCAACCAATTACTTCGACCACAATGCTCTGGGTAACTCAAACATCTTCTTTCCCATCACGATTGCCGGCGCGCGTATCTGGGGACAGGAGTTGACGATACGATCTCCGCGTCTATTCCATCGCGGCCAGGTTTCGCTGGCTTATTCGCACCAGCACGCGGAAGCTCAGGGATCAGTTACGGGAGGTTTGACGGATTTCTCGCCTCCCGAAAATGGCTATTTCCTGCTCGACCACGACCAGCGCGATACTCTTCACGCGAACTTTCAGTGGAACCTGCCCTGGCGCGCCTGGGCGTCCGGAGACCTATATTATGGGTCCGGGTTCACGGACGGCAGCGTGGATTATCCCGCACACTTGGACGCGCACACAACCTTCGATCTGTCGATCGGCAAAGCATTCGGCGAGCGATGGAGGGTTTCTCTGAATGGGCTGAATATTGCCAACCGTCGCTTTCTGCTGGACAATAGCGAGACATTCGGGGGTACCCACTACGCCGAGCCGCGGCAGATTTGGGTGCAGTTGCGCTACCGTTTTCGTTTGTAAGGGCGTCAACAATCGAAGCCGCCCCGCTGTGCTAGCCTAACGATAATTCAATGAGCATTTTTCGGAAGAAGTCGCTGGCGGCGTTGCTCGACCAGGCAAGCCACAGCACGCTGAAACGCACACTCACGGCCCAAAGCCTGGTTGCCCTGGGTGTGGGAGCCATCATCGGCGCCGGCCTTTTTATCCGCACGGCCGCCGCTGCCACGGAAGCTTCGGGACCGGCCGTAACCCTATCATTCATCATCGCCGCTATAGGCTGCGTGTTCGCTGGCCTGTGTTACTCGGAATTCGCTGCCATGATCCCCATTGCGGGCAGTGCGTACACATACGCATATACGACCATGGGCGAATTGGTCGCCTGGATCATCGGTTGGGCGCTAGTACTTGAGTATGCGCTTGGCGCGGCGACAGTTGCAATCGGGTGGAGCGAATATCTAAACAACCTTTTAGGCGGGAATATTCCGTTTCAATGGTGCCATTCGCCGATGCAGGTCTCGGCTGCGGGCGTGCATGGCATTTTCAATTTGCCGGCTTTATTCATTGTGCTACTTCTCACCATTCTTTTGGTGAAGGGAACACAGGAATCCGCCAATGTGAATGCGGTGATCGTGGCGCTTAAAGTTGCCATCGTAATCGCGTTTATTGTTGTCGGGTGGCATTTTGTCCGCCCTGCGAACTTATCGCCGTACATGATTCCGGCCGGCATTCCTGGGCACGAAGGGACGTTCCAGCATGGCTGGGGCGGCATTCTTGGCGGCGCCGGCATCGTATTCTTCGCGTTTATCGGCTTTGATGCCGTTTCAACAGCGGCCCAGGAGACGAAGAAACCGGAACGGGACATGCCGATTGGCATTCTTGGTTCTCTGGCGGTCTGTACCGTGCTTTACATCCTTTTCGCATACGTGCTGACCGGGGTATGCAATTGGCGGGAATTTGCGGTCGCGGGCAAGGAGGCTTCGGTCGCCTTCGCAGTACAGAACTACATGCCGGGTTTTCACTGGCTCGGGACTGCCATTACGGTGGCCATCCTGCTTGGCTTCTCATCCGTGATTCTGGTCATGCTGCTCGGCCAAAGCCGCGTTTTTTACACCATGGCAAGCGACGGCCTTCTACCCAAGCTATTCTCCGATATACATCCAAAGTTCCGCACACCCTACAAATGCAACATCATCTTGTTCTTTTTTGTTGGGGCTTTCGCCGCCGTTGTTCCCGGTGATGTGGCTGGCGATTTGACATCGATCGGGACCTTGTTCGCGTTCACGCTGGTTTCCATTGGCGTTTGGATCATGCGTCATCTGGAGCCAACAATGAAACGGCCATTCCGAACGCCGTTTGTGCCTTTAGTTCCGATTCTCGGCGTGATTGTCTGCGGAGGCATGATCGCCTCGCTGGGACACCGCACCCAATTGACAGCGCTCGTTTGGATGCTGATCGGCTTGGCTATTTACTTTTTATACGGCAGAACCCACAGCCAGCTGAAACCGCAGGCTTTGGAAGTTGCCGAAAAGGCTGTTCAGTAGCTGGTGAGCCGGGCGGGACTCGAACCCGCGACCACCGCATTAAAAGTGCGATGCTCTACCAACTGAGCTACCGGCCCGCTGCTCGACTTCGAATCTCAGGATAACATCGGCGGTTGCCATGCTCCTTCGCGCCGGAGCTTTTACGAGTGCACGAAGCACGAAACGTTCCGAACGGCTTGTCCTTCTCCTCTACGGATGGCTCCTATCACTGAAAAATCTCCCAAGCCTGGAAAGGCCGGTTCCTGGCTCGCCCTTGCCGGTCTCTGTGCTGTTGTTGTCATGGGGGCAAAGGAACTTGTCAGGCGACGAATGAAACCGCCGCTGAACCTCCGTGGCAAGGTCGTACTGATCTCCGGAGGTTCTCGCGGTCTAGGCTTCGCGATAGCTAATGAACTCGGGAGGCAGGGCGCGCGCCTAGCCCTTTGCGCCCGTGATTTGGACGAGTTGCAGGATGCCTGCGGCCGTTTAGCAGAAGCCGGCATTGAAGCCATTCCGTTCGTGGCAGATCTCACCCGGCAAGCGAGCATTCAGCCGCTGGTAACTGAGGTGCTTTCCCGGTTCGGACGAATTGATGTGTTGATCAACAACGCTGGCTCGATATCGGTCGGACCTCTGCGGTCCTTCACCCATGCTGATTTCGAGCAGGCAATGGATCTGATGTTCTGGGGACCGTTGAACCTTACGTTTGCCGTGTTGCCGCACATGAAAGAAACAGGCGAAGGGCACATTGTCAACGTCACATCGGTAGGCGGGCGTGTCAGCATTCCGCATCTGCTCCCGTACAGTTGCGCGAAGTTCGCCTTGGTCGGGTTCTCGACGGGCCTCAGCACAGAAGCAGGCGCGCACGGAATTCGGGTCCTCACGGTCGTGCCCGGTCTGATGCGAACCGGTTCGTATCTGAACGCCGAGTTTAAGGGCGCATCCGAAGATGAGTTCGCCTGGTTCGGCCTGCTGGGGAACCTGCCCGGGTTTTCCGTTGCCGCCGATTATGCTGCTCAACGCATCCGCGAGGCCATTGAAAATCAGGACCGGGTGTGCACTATATCGCTGCCCGCAAAGATCCTGATTGCTTGCGAAGCGCTCGCCCCTGAAAGCACCAGAACGGTTCTGGAACTCGTAAACAGGTACCTGCTCCCTGAATCGAGCAGAAGGCATGCCGAGAGCGGCAAGGCTCTGAACCCGGTGCTGAATGCGGTCTTCCAAGGACTTACTGCATTAGGCCGAAACGCCGCCCGCGATCTGAATGAATAGGGGTCAGAAGTCTTCTTTCTGCGTTTAGTGTCTCGCATCATCGTCCTTTCACCCCATCGAGACGATGCTGCTTTTTCGCTGTACATATCGCTTCGCGAGTGGACCGGATCGGACGTGAACATCACGGTTCTCAACTTCTTCACAACCAGTGCTTACGCTCCACGAGCTTCCGCCGCTGGAGCGGAAGCCGCGTCGCTCATCCGGAAGGCAGAGGATCGCCATGTTCTGTCACATATTCGGCGTGGTATCGAAGTGCGGGATTGTGATCTGCTCGATGCGCCTCTACGCCTCGGAATCAGCTTTGAAGCTGTCTTCCGGCCAGATAGCCGGCACCTGCCGGGGGCCAGCGAAGCGGACGTTGCCGCGTTTATTCGCAAGCACCTATCCAGGGCGTTGGTTATCGCGCCCCTCGGCCTGGGCGAGCATGTGGATCACTTCGTAGTTCATTCTGCCGCGATCAGGAATGCACCGCCGCTGCGCCTCGCGTTTTATGAAGATCTGCCGTATGCCACCTGGATAACGGAAAAAGCCCTCCGGGAAAAGGTGCGCGAGACGGAAGCAGCAGCTCATGTGAAATTAGCGCCCGCCATCATTCGCCGGAAGCATGCCGCGTGGCAGAAACAGCAGGGTATTGCTGAATACCGGTCGCAGATCTCATCTGAGGAAGCCGCGACAATCGCCAGATTCTCCGCCGGGTATGGAGGCGGCGAGCGCATTTGGATACCAAAGCGCAGTAGGGCATGGAGGCTCCTAACAGGAAGTTAGACCTTCCAGAGCGCCTCGACAAACGGCCACTCATGATCGGCCCAGGCCTTCAGCGGTGTAAAGCCGCTGGCGCGCGCGTAATCGTCTAATTCAGCAAGAGTGAATTTATGGGACGACTCCGTCCAGATGGTTTCACCAGCGCGAAAATGGAAGCTCGTCTCAAGGGCGCCGATATAGGCAGTCTGGTCGCGGCCGGAGAGGAGGTGCATCTCGATGCGGCGCGCCCCGCGGTTCCACCGGACCTCATGAGCGAAAGCGCGGAGATCGAAATCGGCTTCCAATTCGCGGTTCACACGAGCCAGCATATTCAAGTTGAATGCGGCAGTCACTCCGGTAGGATCGTCATAAGCGGCAATCATAGTGTCGGTGTCCTTCACCAAATCTGCGCCAATCAGGAAGAAATCTCCAGGATGCAATTGAGAACGAATACGCCCCAGGAAGTCTGGAATGCAGCTTCTGTCCAGGTTGCCTATGGAGCTCCCCAGGAAAAGCAGCAGCAGCGAACTGCCGCGGGAACGCCGCCGCGCAATTTCCGCCAGGCCATCCAGCCAGTCCGCGCAGACCGGCTCGATTTCCGCAACATCGCACAGCTCTTTTTCGCAGTATGCAAGAGCACCGGCTGAGACATCAATCGGCGAGTATCGCGACGAAAGCGCTCTTTTCGATACAGCCTTCAAAATATTGCGCGTCTTTTTTCCGGTACCGCTACCCAGTTCCGCAACCAGAGAAACAGGCCCGGTTTTGGCAGCAATCTCGTCCGCGTGTAATCGCAGCAGGCGTTCGTCCGCTCGGGTCAGGCCGTATTCAGGCAGAAGCGTAATCGCCTCAAAGAGAACGCTGCCCAGGTCGTCGTAGAAATAGCGGGCCGAAATGTATTTTTGCGCAGGATCGGAGAAGCCGGTCGCAACATCGCGCGCAAAATTTGATAGCTGAAGCTGTGCCGCCGCGCTCAAGAGTTTATTCCTCCACGCAACGGAATGTCGCGTACGTGTACGGATAATCGCCCCGGAACCAATTGCGGAAAGAGCGCCGCAGCAGACGAGCGGCAGTCCGCGGCGATCCACCTTTCATGACATAATGCTCACCGTCAAAAAAATTCGCGGAGTATCCGGGATAGGTCTTTCGGGGCTCAAACCCGGGAAGCGGCCCAAAAACCGTCCGAGTCCATTCCCAGCCGTTGCCGATGAGCTGACTAACGCCAAATGCGCTATCGCCGGAAGGTGTGGCATCAACCGGTTCCGGATCCCATCTCTTGAAATCGAAATTTCCGCGCTGGAACGCCGGAGCGGCAGTTCCCCAAGGATATGGCCGATCGACGCCGTCCGAGGGACCATACGCAGCATGGTCGAATTGCTCCTCGGTCATAAGCGACTTTCCTGCCCACATGGCGTAGGATTCAGCCTCTTTCTGGGCCACATACACAGGCCAGTCGAGGGGAAGCGGGATCTCTTCAAACATGCCTCGATAGAAAAGCGATTCGCCCTGCTTCCGCCAGAAATGCGGGAGAGGTGCGCCATCTTCCACAAAGCGAAGATAGTCGCCGTTCGTGACTTTATGCCGTTGAATGCGAAACGGAGACACGCTGCGCCGGACTTGTTCGTACTCGTTGTCCCATCCAAACCGTCCATCATGCTTTTTTCCCAAAATTGCCTCGCCTGCCGGTATTTCGCGCCACTCCGCAGGCCGCTTCGCGAAGGACCCCTTTGAAGCCGGTCTCGCTGGTGGAACATTCTTGAGCTTGTAATCGAAGTTGTGAAACATGTAGGCGAGCGTCTCCAGATGCATTTGGCGATGCTCCAGCGCCATGTAGACAACGTCCTCAGGCGCGTGCTCGAGATTCGCATCTACGTGAGACCGGCAGCGCGCCCCGTAATCTCTAACCTGTTGCAGCGAAGGCCAATCCTTTGGGGTATCCGCCGGTAGATGCCCGGAATCCGGATCGATGCCGGCCTGAAACAAAGCATCCAGCTCGGGATCGGGAGACTTCAAGCCAAGCCCTTCACGGCATATCTGTATCGAGTCGAAGCCGTCCAGATGCCCAAGATAGAAGATGACGCGGTGCCGCTCCGCGATGGGCCGCTCGTAAATTGCTTCCGGTTTCAGAGCGGCAAAAAGCCGCTCACTTTCCTGCCTGGCCGAAGCCAGTTCGGCAATCAAACCTCCGGGCAAACGATCTTCCGCGGGAGAATGACAAGGTTGCATCTCGTCTTTGGATGCCGGAGGGCCCCACAAGATAGCAGAATTTCTTGCTTATAAATACGTACCGGGTGTTTGCTCAAGAACAGAACGCGCAATTGCAAGGGCTTGCTCGCGGGTGTGTATTTCACCTTCGAGCTGGGCCGTTGCCACCGCCTCAAGCGCCTTCCCAAACGTCGGCCCCGGCTTGAAACCCGCCTGGATCAGATCGTGCCCGCCAATCAGGCGTACAGGCCGCAACTCCTCCGAATCCATTTCGGCCAGTTTTTGTTTGACGTACTCGTAGGAATCGGTGTACCCATTGCTCGCAAGGCAATCAAGGCGGTGGAGCTCCAGGTGCTCGTCGAAGTGCTCCAGACACAGGAATCGCTTCAGTGTGCTGAGGCGCATCTGGCGCACATCCTTGAAACGCATGTGGTTCGCTACAAGCGAAGTGACCCGATCTGTATCTTCGTTTGAAAATTTCAGTGCGGATAGTATCTGCTTCGCCATGCCGGCACCCACTTCGGCGTGACCGTCGAAGCGAATCCGCTCGGCGACGCGAAAGGTGGGCGGCTTGCCGACATCGTGCAGAAGAACACCGAGCGCCAGCGTGGGCGAAGGGTGCTGCAGATTCGCCAGCATGATGAGCACATGGGTCCACACGTCGCCTTCGGGATGGTACTCCGGAGGCTGCGCGACGCCCTGGAATGCCTTCACCTGAGGCAGAACAAACTCCAAGAGCCCGGCGGCATCGAGGAGTTCAAAACCGCGGCGCGCGTTCCCTTCAGTGAGAATGCGCACGATTTCGTCCCGGATTCTCTCCGCGGAGATTCTGCAAATGAAACGAGCCTCCTGGCGGATGGCCGACATCGTGGCGGCATCGATAGAAAAATCCAAACGGGCGGCAAAACGCACCGCCCGAAGCATGCGCAGATGATCTTCGCCAAAGCGCAGCTTGGGGTCCCCTATGGCGCGAACGACCTTCGCATCCAGATCCGGCCGCCCGTTTACAAAGTCAAGAATATTGCCTGTGAGCGGATCCTCCATGAGGCCGTTGATAGTGAAGTCACGCCGCTGCGCGTCCAACGCGGGATCCGCTACAAACTGGACCTCATCTGGGCGGCGTCCGTCCGAGTATGCGCCTTCCCTTCGAAAAGTAGCTACTTCGACCTGGACACCGGCCTCGTGCCGGACCATGACCACGCCGAAATGAGCGCCCACCAGTTGGGTTTGAGGGAAATACCGGGCTAGCTGCTCCGGCGGCGCGTCGGTGCTTACGTCGAAGTCTTTTGGAACAATCCCGAGCAGGCGGTCGCGAACGCAGCCACCGACGAGATAGGCTTGGTGACCAGAGCCGCGGAGCCGACGGATAATATCGACGGCAAGGGACTCCCGGGCCCGGCTTACATTCAAATCCATCGGCAGGTGACCGGCACCGGGCGGGTCAGCAGGGTCTGGAGCCGAAGTGAGCGCGAGAGTTCAGACCGGCTCCGGTTTTGTATCGCTTTCTTCGGTGATGCTCACTGGGACGGCGGCCGCTGCGCCGTTGCCATCCTGGGAAGCAGCCGCTGCCGCCGCTTGTGCCTCCGCCTCCGCTCGCTTCAGTTCTTTCTTCGAAGGCGGTGGCTGCTCATGACGGTAATCGTGATCGTGATAACAGGTCCTGCAGCGGACTTTGGCCGCTTCGCCATCCACCAGAGAAACGATGGAATGATTGGTAATCCGGCGGCACTTTATACAGTGATCGTCAATAACGTCGCCTAATCGCATCTCACCCATAATTCTGAGCTGACAAGCGGAGTATAGCAAGTTGAAAGGTCCGCCGGAACTCTGAAAAAGCCCGATTTCGACCAAAGCAAGGAAGTGCCCGTCCGGTGAGTACAAGATAGAAGAAGGAGCACTTTATGAACCGCTATTCCAAACTCATAATCGCGGCAGCTTTCACAGGCTGCTGCTCACTCGTCGCGCAGACTGGCGTCTCCTTGGTGAACGAGCCGAAGCAGGCTTACGATCACGTCAAAAACAACATTCTCAAAGCCGCTGAGGAGATGCCGGAAGGCGATTACAGCTTCAAGCCGACGCCCGAGATTCGGACCTTCGGCCAATTGGTAGCGCACATTGCGGATGCCCAGGCCCATTTTTGCTCCGCTGTGGACAACACGCATATGCAGGTGCACGCATCCACCAGAAAATCGAAAGCCGATTTGATCGCGGCGCTGAAAGAATCATCGGATGAATGCGATAAGGCCTACGATTCGCTCACTGAAGCGAACGCGAGTCAGGTTGTAGGCAGCGGACGCATGGAGCGCACCCGACTGGGAATGCTGTACCTGAACGTGGCGCACGATAACGAGGAGTACGGATACATGTCTGTCTACCTACGCCTCAAAAACCTGGTGCCGCCGTCGAGCGCGGTTCATGCCATGCCAGTTAGGTGAGCTAACGCTACGGCGCTAACGATTCGTTCAGCAGTTTCGCCAGGCGCAAGCCTGCCTTCATAAGCTGATCCCGAACTATCGGCTTCATGTCGTCGATGTAGGCAGTCGAAATTTGCAGTCGCAGTTCGCTGATCGCCAGCGGCGCGTCATTGCAACTGGCAGGAAATTCAACCCGCTCGGTTGGAATCTGCAGAGTCTTATACACGTCCGCAATCGCCAGTTCGTGCGATTCCCAGACCCAATCGTTCACTGTGCCGGCGGCGAGTTCACTTTGACGCTCGTTACTCAGCGCCTGAATTCGGTCCTCCAGTTCGGCTGACAGCCGCCGATCGTTCGCCTGTAGCGAGTTCACCAGTTCTCCGTCCCAGAGCGCGTGCAGATTCTTCGCTTTCCCTATCTGGGGGTCCAGGCGCTCGCAGTTGCCGCCATGATCGGCATCGGAAACGGCATGCAGCGGCTGGTGGATGTCGCCGACGAAATGGACCACGTAGCGGAGAGCGTCCAGGTCCGCCGAACGGAGCTGGGCGGCGAAGAGCCGGATGCGGGCCGGAGCGCAGTTGTCATCTTTACAGCGCGAGCCTATGTCGGAACGGGTATCTTGCGGGGCGAGGTCGATGTAGTGCCAGGCACCGGTCCGGGTCTGCACCCGGGTTTCATCGGCCCAGGTAGATGCTTTGGCCAACGCATCCGCGACAGCTTCCGGTGTATCGGGCACATCTAAAATCCGGGCGACACGAGCCCGAGCGGCCTGCGTCAGATGAGCGGCGGCGATTCGGGCAATGGCCTGGTGGCCGGTCTCCCACCACGCGGAAAGCGGCAAACCGCCGAGTAGACAACAGGTTACGGCGAATTTACCAAACGAACTCGGCATGGGACGATCTTTTTTACGAAACGAACTCCAACTGTACCAAAGAGCGGCTTTAGCCAACTGCACTCAGATTATTGCATTGAATAACACTCAGGTGGTATAGTCAAGGAATTATGGATTTTAACCGGCTAACCGAAAAATCGCAGGAGGCGATACGGCAGGCCCAAAGCACGGCCATCGACCATGGCAATCAGCAGGTGGATGTCGAGCACTTGCTGCTCGCGCTGCTAGAGCAGGAGGGCGGGCTGGCTCCCTCCATTCTCCTGAAAGCGGATGTTCCGGTAGAGCCACTGCACAGGCGCGTTATCCAGGAGATTGACAAGCTTCCTAAAGTAAGCGGCACGGCGGTTCGAGCGGACCAGGTCTACATTACCGACCGTTTATCGAAGCTATTTAATGTAGCCGAGAAGGAAGCCAAGCGGCTGAAGGACGATTACGTCTCGATTGAGCATCTGTTGCTGGGCGTAACCGAAGATCAAGGCGCCGCGGGCAAGCTTTTGCGGGAGTTCGGAGCGACGCGCGACCGGCTCATGAAGGCGCTGGTGGAGGTGCGCGGCAACCAGCGCGTGACCACCCAGAATCCCGAAGCGACCTACGAATCGCTGCAGAAGTACGGCCGCGATCTGACCGATTTGGCATCCAAAGGCAAGCTGGACCCGGTGATCGGACGCGATGAGGAGATCCGGCGTGTCATTCAGGTGCTTTCGCGGCGCACCAAGAACAACCCGGTGCTGATCGGCGAGCCCGGCGTCGGGAAAACCGCCATCGTAGAGGGGTTAGCGCAGCGCATTGTGCGCGGCGATGTGCCAGAAGGTCTGAAAGATAAGCAGGTAGTCGCGCTCGACATGGGCGCGCTGATTGCGGGAGCGAAGTTCCGCGGCGAATTCGAGGAGCGGTTGAAGGCGGTTTTGAAGGAAGTGCAATCGTCGGAAGGACGCATCATTTTGTTCATTGACGAGCTGCACACCGTGGTCGGCGCGGGCAAGGCGGAAGGCGCAATGGATGCCGGCAACCTGTTGAAGCCGATGCTGGCACGCGGCGAACTGCATTGCATTGGTGCAACGACGCTCGATGAATACCGGAAGTACATAGAAAAGGATGCGGCGCTCGAGCGGCGTTTCCAGACGGTATTTGTCGATCAGCCGAGTGTAGAAGATACGATCTCCATTCTGCGCGGTCTGCGCGAACGCTACGAGCTGCACCACGGCGTGCGTATTAAGGATACGGCCTTGGTGGGAGCGGCGGTCTTATCGAACCGCTACATTACGGACCGCTTTCTGCCGGATAAGGCCATCGACCTGGTGGATGAAGCGGCGGCAAAGCTACGAACCGAGATTGACTCGATGCCCACGGAACTGGACGAAATCCTGCGCCGCAGCATGCAGCTTGAGATCGAGCGCGAGGCGCTGAAAAAGGAGACGGATGCGGTTTCGAACGAACGGCTCACTCGGATTGAGAAGGAATTAGCCGAACTGAAGACCCATAGTTCGGCTTTGCAGGCACAATGGCAGGCCGAGAAAGAAGCCGTGCAGCGGGTGCGAGCGTTGCGCGAGCAAATCGATCAGGTGAAGATTGAGATTGCGCAGGCCGAGCGTGCCTATGACCTGAACAAGGCCGCGGAGCTGAAATATGGCCGGCTGACGGAGCTGGAACGGCAATTCAGCGCTGAGCAGGCCCGCGTATCCCAGCAGCAGGACGGGACGCGCCTGCTAAAAGAGGAAGTAGACGAAGAAGATATCGCCGAAGTGGTCAGCCGCTGGACCGGCGTTCCGGTTTCGAAACTGCTGGAAGGCGAGATGAAGAAGCTGCTGGCGCTCGAAGACGAACTGCACAAGCGGGTGATCGGGCAAGACGAGGCGGTCCTGGCGGTCTCGGAGGCTATTATCCGGGCGCGTTCGGGGTTGAAAGATCCCAAGCGGCCTATTGGCAGCTTCATCTTCCTAGGGCCGACCGGCGTAGGTAAAACCGAACTGGCGCGCGCACTTGCGGAGTTCCTGTTCGACGA
>DATIMA010000240.1:0-13252 GCA_035475915.1 Bryobacteraceae bacterium | reverse complement strand
GGCTGCAGCAGACCGGCTTCTTTCGTCACGTCCGTAAACGTTCCGTCTCCATTGTTCCGATAGAGCGCATTTTGTCCGTAATACGTGACGAAAAGATCGTCGTTTCCGTCGTTGTTGTAGTCGCCGACGCAGCAGGCCTGGCCCCAGCCGGTCTTATGTTCCAGACCGGAACCCTTTGTTACATCGGTAAACGTTCCATCGCGATTGTTCTTGAACAAATAACAGCGCGGCTCCTGCCCCGCGGGAAAGCCTTCCAGCCGCCAACCGTTCACCAGGAACACATCCAGCCAGCCATCGTTATCGTAATCGTAGAAAGCCAGACCGCAGCCGGTTGTTTCCAGCAGATATTTGTTTTTGTGCTCGCCTCCGTAGATCGTCTTCACCGCGAGACCGGATTGCTTCACGGCATCTACAAAGCTAACGCCGAGCGGCGTGCCTTCGATCGGAGATTTCGGTCCCTTCGGCGCAGGCATGGCCTTCGCGTTATAGCTGCGCTCGATCGGGCCGGGAAGCTGCTGTGCGGCCGGTACTGCAAGAGCGAGCACGTCCGCAAACGGAAGCACCAACGCACCGCGGCTCAGTGAACGAATGAAATGGCGTCTGTGATTTTGCTTCAATTACGAACTCCGTTTAAACCGCTTGCTAACGCGCGCGGCTCTGTTTTTCTTCATGTACATGCCACGGTACGCTCTCAATTGAGATCTCCGGGTGGTTGCGCAAATAATCCAGTGAATAGGTAGGCGCTCCCGGATCGATCTGCCTGGTCGCGAACAACTCCGACTGCTCGGCGGCTTCTTTAATCATCCCCATGCGGCGATAGAGAACGGCCAGGTTGTAGTGCGCCGCCAGATCGTCAGGATCAATCGTCTGTAACGCCTCAAACTGCTGCCGCGCATCGGTGTACCGATGCTGCTGGTAATAAGAAATTCCCAATTCCCGGCGTGCGTCCCGTGACTTGGGATATTCCGCAACTACTTTTTGCAAATCGGCAATCTCTTGATCACAATGCCCCTCACGCCGTTCGACAAGGGCCAGATAGTAAAGAGCACGAGCATTGCCCGGGCTAAGCGATAGCGCTTTTTCGAGACTGCCGCGGGCCTCCGCGTACTTCTCCCATTCGATATACGTCAGACCGACGTTGATGTGGCCGTCCGCGTAATCGGGGCGGAGTTTCAGAACGTCGCCAAACGCTCGCAGTGCGTCGGAATACTGAAGCTGGTCCAAATACGCGATGCCCAGGTTGTTCCATCGCATCCAGTCCGGGTTATCTTGTGCATCGTGAGCGGCCGCCTTATTATTGCCCAACTGCAAAATGCGTGTACGCGATGCCAACTCCACAACCGGGTAGGCAGGATGCTCCGGCCCGAAAACGTTATTGAGATAGCTCTGCCGCAAATGGCGATAGTTCACATGCGCCGTGGCGGTGAGAGGCCCTTTTGTTCCAGGCGGAATACGGAACTGATACCGGATGAGCGCGGAGCGGCCGGACTGAATCGTATTGTCATAGGCCACGGAATGAATGGTCCAGACCTTGTGGTTGTCGACGAACTCCCCGTCGTTGTTCACGGGCCGGTTTGTAAAGCTGTGCGCTCGTGCATCCAGGCTGCCGTCGGGTTTCACAAATCCGCTGTGATAAATATCCTTCCCGCTTCCATCTTTGACCTCAAACTCGACCCACGGCTGATAAAGATCGCGCACCTCGGGCACGAGAGAATGCGCAATGTTCTTATTCTGGATCACCACAAACATCTGCACCGTTTCATCCGGCCTCAGCGTAACGGGAACGGAACCGAGCGGCGCGGTTACTGCGCCATCAGCCATGTCCTTGATCGCAAACAGGTCCACATTCAAATACATGCCCGATTTCAGAAACTCGATTGTCTTCTGCAGTTGCTCATCATAGCCGTAGTAAAACGGTACAGCCGTGTTGCCGGCCAGCCAGCGATGCGAAGCAAAGGACCCCTTCTTGGCGCCATATTCGCCAGCGCTCGCCGGAACACGCATCATGTGGCAGCTCTGGCATGGCCTGTAATCGGCGGAATAGAAGGTCAGCGGATTCTGTCTGGAAAATTTTGAACTCTGCCACTCGTCATAAACTGTAAACGCGCGGATGAACTTGTAGTCGTTCAGCGGATTCGGCATGTTGGCTTTATGACACGCGCCGCAGTACTCAGCCGTATGATAGAAGTCCTTCATTACCGCCTTTGCATGACGCTCGGGATGCGCCATAATCTCGCTGTCGGGAACTTCGCCGGGAATGCGGTTCCCTTTTTCGTCGACCGTCACTGCAGGTACACCAATCACGTAACTGCCATTCCCGCTGTTGGCCTGAAGCCGCTGGATGGAGTGGCACGTCATGCAGGTCAGGCCATCCTCATCGAAGCTGCGATCGACGGTCGAGTTCTGGTTCAGCGCGCCGGAGAGCACCCCGATGGGATTGTGGCAGCTATCGCAGTGCCGCGTGTACTCGATGCCCTTTGTGCGGGCTAGAATGTTGACGCTGGTGCGGTAAAACGGGGTGCGGAACGAGTTTGAGTGCAGCGCCTGCCGCCATTGCTTGTAGGCATCAGGATGGCAATGCGCACAGTACTCGGCTTTGGGGAAGGCCGACGCCGGGATGAACTGGTTTCCCTCAACTGCCGCGTTTCCAGGTAGTGAAATGCTATCTTTGCCGAACGGAAACGCATAGGTCTGGCGAATCTTCGCGTCGTAAGCGGCGCGTTCGCTCACCTGACCTGCGCGGATATCCTGCGATACGGCGCATCGTACGCACACGAGCGCAGCCAGCGCCACGGCCGTCCGCCTCATCTTCTGGTTACGCAACCACTAGCCTCGAATAGGTTCATTCTCGCACTAATGAGGCGGGCGCTCAATCGACGGAATTAGAGGTGGATGGGGCGGCTGGTGGGATTTGAACCCACGACATCCAGAACCACAATCTGGCGCTACTACCAACTGAGCTACAGCCGCCGTCGTATAACGACCACTTTAGCATCCGGATCACATCAGGCTGATGGGGTCTACATCAATCACGAGCGCGGTGGCCTTCCACTTTTCCTTCTCGGCGAATCGACGTAATTCCGTTAACACCTGGCGAAGGGTTGCTCGTTTTGCAGCTTTCAGCAGGACTTGGTAACGGAATTCGTTTTTCAGACGCAGGGTGGGCGCCTCGGCCGGTCCCATGACACGGATTCCGGGTGGCGGCGGGTTGAGCACTAAACCGAGTTGAGTGCTCATGCGAAGCGCCTCCTCCTGCTTTTCGGCTCGCACCAGCACGTTCGCGAATGCGGCGAAGGGAGGATAGCGCAGCCACTTACGGAACTCAAGCTCCTTCTTATAAAAGCCTTCGTAATCCTGTTCGGCGGCGAACCGGATCGCATAATGATCAGGATTCAAAGTCTGAACCACCACGCGTCCGGGCGTATCGCCCCGCCCCGCGCGGCCGGCCGCTTGCGTGAGCAATTGAAAACTTCGCTCCGCCGCTCGAAAATCCGGCATACTGAGGCCGATATCGGCGAGCACGACTCCGACGAGTGTGACATTCGGAATGTCATGGCCTTTTGCGATCATCTGCGTTCCGACCAGAATGTCGATTTCTCCGTCGCGAAAAGCCTGCAGAATCTGTTCGAAAGCACCTTTACCGCTGGCGCTATCGCGATCGAGGCGCGCGATGCGGGCGGTTGGAAGGCGCTGGTGCAGCTCATCTTCAACGCGCTCCGAACCAGTTCCGAGGAATTGAATATAATCGCTGCCGCACTTCGGACACTCCGACGGGACCTTGTCGGCGTAACCGCAATAATGGCAGAGCATCCGGCGATCGCGCCGGTGATGCGTCAGCGCCACGGAACAATTGGCGCATAGCAGACGCTCGCCGCAGGCGCGGCAAACCATAAAACTCGAAAAGCCACGCCGGTTCAACAGCAGCATGGCTTGCTGGCCCTTCGCAAGCCGCTGCTCGATTTCGTCAAGCAGTTTCCGCGAAAACGTGGACTGGCTCTTCGTTTCGAGAAACTCCAGGCGCATATCCACCACTTCGACTGTCGGCAGCGGACGCCGGGCGATGCGCTCAGGCAAGCGCAAGAGGCTGTACTTGCCCTGCTCGGCGTTGAAGCGCGTCTCCAGACTTGGCGTAGCCGATCCAAGCACGGCGACGGCATTGGAACTCCGGGCACGTATCAGGGCTACATCCCGGCCGTGATAACGGGGAGTCTCCTGCTGCTTGTAACTGCCGTCGTGCTCTTCATCCACGATTAGCAACCCAAGATTCTGGACAGGCGCAAACACGCCAGAGCGCGTTCCAACCACAACGCGCGCGTGGCCGTTGCGAATGCGACGCCATTGCTCAGCGCGCTCGGCATCGCCAAACGCCGAATGCAGTATGGCCACCTGCTTACCGAAACGATGAAAAAATTGCCCAGCCACTGCCGGAGTCAGGGCAATCTCAGGCACCAGGAGCAGCGCGTTCTTTCCCAATCGAAGCGCCGATTCAATACTGCGCAGATAGACTTCGGTTTTACCCGATCCGGTCACTCCCTGCAGCAGAAATGCTTGGAATGCGTTGGCCTCAAGCGCGTGGTTGATTGCCTGAAAGGCCTGATCCTGGTGTTCGTTCAGTACCGGCACGGGTCTATCAAAGCCGCTGGGCGGTTTCAAGCCCTCGGCTTCCAGTTTGATCAGCCCGCGCCGCGCAAGCGACCGGGCGGTTTCACTCGCCTTCTTTAACTTTTCACGGAGCTCAGCGACGTTGTGAGCCCCCGGATGCAATTCCAGGAAGGCTAGCAGTTCGCGTTCATTCTTCTTCAGCTTGATTGCAGCAGCCGACCGTTCGAGAAATTCGGCATTGAGCTTTTCCGCGGGCGCGCGCAAGGGGTCCCGTTCCTCCTGGCTCTCTTCTGCCGTGATCCACCCGCGCTTTACGAGAGTGCGCAGAACGGGCCGCGCGTTCTCGGTCTTAGCCGCCAAAAATTCGACCGAACGGGGGCGATCCTCAAGCGCGGAGAGCAGCTTGCTGGCTGAGTCGCTGGCGTCATTCACAACCAATTGCCTGGCGATATCGCGGCCGGTGCTGGTGAGAGTGTAGCGAACGGTCCGCCGGCTTTCTCCGGCCAACGGCAGCATGCCTCTGAGTACTTCGCCAATGGGAGCACAATAATATTCGGCGATCCACTGCGCCAAGGATAATAATTCCGGATCAAGGACTGGCTCTTCATCCCGCAGGCTGAGTACATCGCGCAGCTCATAGGAAGGCTGCTCGCGATGAGTACGGAGAACGAGTCCAATCAGCTTACGCGTACCGAATGGCACGATTACGCGGCAACCCACCGCAGCGCGATGGCGCAGAGTTAAGGGGATCTGATAAGTGAACAGGCGATCGACCGGAACAGGGAGCGCCACGTCACAATAGAGGAACTCCGCCTCAGGCATCCAGCTCGCCGATAGCCTGGAACGCGGGTCGAAGCGCCGGATAAAGAGAGCGAAAAACCTGGTATCGCGCCTGGTAAAACGCAACCTCCTGCGGTTGCGGCTCTTTTACGTCCACTTCCTTTACCGCGGTCCGGCAAACTTCGACGGCGCTTGAGTATTCACCTGTACCGACCATCGCTAAGAGCGCCGCGCCGTACGCCGAGCCTTCCTGGGTTTCAAGCGTGGCCACGCGTTCACCGAATATGCTGGCGAAGATCCGATGCCATAGAGGGCTCCTGGCGCCCCCTCCGGACAGTCTCACGAGCGAAGGGCGCGCGCCGAGAGCGGCAATAATTTCGAGACCGTCTTTCAGGCTGTAGCAGACACCTTCCAGTATGGAGCGGACCAGGTCCGCGCGTTGATGTCTGGCGGTCAGGCCAATCCAGCCCGCCCGCGCATTCGCGTCCAGGTGGGGCGTACGCTCTCCCATTAAATAGGGCAACCAGAAGAGGCCGTAGGCGCCCGGAGGCGAGAGCGTGGCTTCGGCAGTTAGTTCGTCGTAATCGGCATCCGGTGTAAAGGTACTTCGAAACCACTGCAGGCTCAATCCAGCGCCTTGAGTGACGCTCATAACGTGCCAAGCGTTCGGAATGGCGTGGCAAAACGTGTGAACCCGGCCGGCAGGATCATACGCCGGTTTTGCGAGATAGGCGAACACCACGCCCGATGTGCCAACTGTGCAGGACATCTCACCGGGTTGGACAATTCCATTGCCGATGGCGCTGGCGGCCTGATCCCCTGCCCCAGCAATAACGGGTGTGCCCGGAGCCAACCCGGTCAACTCCGCCGCTGCAGCCGAGACGTTTCCTGTCACTTCGCTCGATTCAAATGCTGGCGGAAGAATGCTGTTATCCAAGCCGAGACTCTCGACCATCTCGTCTGACCACCGGCGGTGAACCACGTCAAACAACGCCGTGCCGCTTGCGTCGGATACATCTGTGGCAAAGCCGCCGGTGAGTTTGAAACGAAGGTAATCTTTGGGCAGCAGAATCTGACGGACGGATGCGAAATGCTCGGGCTCGTTGTCACGGACCCAGAGAAGCTTCGGAAGGGTAAAGCCGGTCAGCACAGGATTGGCAATGCAGCCGATGACGCGTTCGGCTCCGAGAGCAGAGTTGATGAAATCGACCTGGCGCTGGCTCCGCTGATCGCACCAGATCAAGGCAGGCCGGATCACGGCATGGCCAGCATCCAGCATGACAAGCCCGTGCATTTGGCCTGAAAGCCCCACGCCGGCAATCGCACTGCCGTCGATGGATGCTTCCTTCAGGACGCCCTGAATTGCCGCCTGGGATGCGTTCCACCAGTCATCCGGAGCCTGCTCGGCCCAGAGGGGTCGAAGCATCTGCATATCGCGATGAGCCGCGATGAAAGAGTAGCGGGCGCGTCCGCCTGCATCCACCAGGAGTGCGCGAGATCCGCCGGTGCCGACATCCAGTCCCAGCCAGTACATTTCTTAAGGGTAGCGATCAGCGATCAGCTATCAGCTTGTTTGGCTGCCGATCGCTGTCGGCTGATGACTTCCTTCACATTGGAATGGAAGGTAGGCCGCCCCATAGAGCCCGGCGTCGCCGCCCAGCAGACCCTTCTCGATCCGGGTGCCCGTGCGGGCAAATGTGAATGACCGCTTATTGACTTCAGCGAACATGGAGGGGGCAAAGAAGTCCCAAGCGGGCAGCGGGCCCCCGCTGAGGAGATAGAGGGGAAAGTTGAAAACGTTGATAAGGCTCGCGATCGCAATCCCCAGGGCCCGGCCGGCGGACTCAAAAACGCGTTTGGCGCGCTCATTTCCCTGCACAGCCAGATCATAGACCTTTGCGGAAGTGGTGTCGCGGCCAAAATGCATCATGCGCCCCATGGCCGCGATAGCTGTTGCCGAAGCATGTTTTTCCAGGCATCCGCAATTGCCGCAGCCGCAGGGATTGCCGTCCGGGAAAACCGTCATGTGTCCAAACTCGCCCGCCATTCCAAGAAAGCCGTGCAGCACTTTCCCGTTAATGACAATCCCGCCGCCGATGCCAGTACCGAGCGTCAGCAGGATAAGATCCTTCGTTCCCTTACCGGCGCCCAGCCACATCTCACCGAGAGCCGCAGCGTTTGCATCGTTCTCCAGGATGATGGTGGTCCCTAGCTGCTGCTGGATTTCGTCGCGGACGGGAAAGCCCTCGAAACCGGGCAGGTTTGCCGATCCGATTACTACACCGGCTTCGATGTCGATGTATCCAGGAACACCGATTCCGACACCGCGCAGACCGTCTGCGCCGATGCGCGTCCGGACGGCCCGGATAACGTTCACAATCTCATCCATGACCTGCCGGGGGCCTGCGTCGAAGACCGCCTGCTCCGAGACTCTATCCAGAACCTGTCCTTGCGCATCGATCGCCGCGACGCGAAGATTTGTGCCTCCTAAATCTACCCCAATCGAGTAGGCGCTCATGCGCCTGAATGATAACAGAGGCGAAGCCGATCGAGTTGAAATCTATAACGATGCCTATTTAGGGCATGTCTTATCGAAATCACCAGGCCGCTTCGCAACGTCGAGCCAGAAATGCGCCACGGTCCGAATTGCATTGAAGAAGCCATCGAGGTCCGCGGGCTTTCTGACGTAGCAATTCGCGTGCAGGTCATAAGCCTGGCGGATGTCACGGTCAACATCGGAAGTAGTGAGAACGGCAACAGGAATGCACGTGAGCGACTCGTCCTGCTTGATTTGGTGCAGCAGATCGCACGAACCCGATCTAGGCAGGTTGAAATCGAGAAAAATAAGATTGGGCTTTGGCGCCGCCGCGTATTCGCCCTCACGGCGCAGAAACTCGATGGCCTGGTCGCCGTCGTTCGCCACGTGCACGTTGACGGGCGGCTGCAGATCTTTAAGCGCCTCCTTCATTAGGCGTACATCGCCCGGATTATCTTCGACGATGAGTATTTCGCGGCGACCGAGCAAACGTATACCCGATTCCTTTGTTCCGAATGCGCAGCTAAAATTGTAAATCTAAGTGTATCGGCTGTCCGGCGCGCCTACATATCAGACTGAACTTACGAAAAATTTATAGCGGTCCATTCCTGAACATAAATCTTCACCGCGGGCGTCCTGTTAAAGGGTATGCCAGGCAAACTCCAGGTTTCAGAACGGTCGGTCCGGATTCCGCCATCCGGAATAGTAGGTGATCTAACGGTTCCGGTCAACGCGCGGGGTATTGTTATTTTTGCGCATGGGAGCGGAAGCAGCCGTTTAAGCTCACGAAACCGGTTTGTTGCAGGCGTTCTTCAGCAAGCCAGGCTGACGACCCTGCTTCTGGACCTGCTAACCGTGGAGGAGGAACAGATAGACCTCCGTACACGGCATCTGCGCTTTGATATCAACTTGCTGGCCGAACGGCTGATGCAGGCAACCAAGTGGTTAGGGACCGATTCACAAGTGGGGGGGTGGCCGGTTGGGTACTTCGGCGCAAGCACCGGAGCGGCAGCGGCACTGATAGCAGCCGCTCAGCTTCCGCAAACCATACGAGCGGTGGTCTCTCGCGGAGGACGCCCCGATTTGGCCGGAACCGCTCTGCCAAATGTAAAAGCGCCCGTGCTGCTGATTGTGGGGGGAGACGACGATCCCGTAATTGAGCTAAACGTGAAGGCTTTGAACGAACTGGCGTGCGAGAAGAAATTGGAAATTGTTCCCGGAGCGACGCACCTGTTCGAGGAACCGGGAACACTGGAACAGGCTGCCCGCCTGGCAACCGATTGGTTCCGGCATCATCTTTCGACTCAATCCCATGCCAGCGGCGCTGGATGAGCATCTTCTGTTGCGATGAACATCTTAAGCCTTAATTCAGGCAGTAACTCGCTCAAATTCGAGATTGTCTCGGTGGAGCCCAGGGACAATGATTCGGGTGAACAGGCCGGCTTTGGTCAAAGCCTTGTTTCCGGCGCCTACGACAATATTGGCAAGCAGCACTCGGCTTTTGCTCTTCTGGAAAACAAGCAGGTGCGGCACAAGGAAGAGATCGAAATCCGTGATCATGGGCATGCCACTGGATTGCTTTTCGATTGGATCGAGCGTGGTGGGGCAAAGCTGCAGGGAATCGATGATCTGGCCGATATCGAAAGAGTTGGCCATCGGGTTGTGCACGGCGCGGATCGTTTTAGCGGACCGGTTCGAATTACCGGGCAAGTGCTCGACGAAATTGAGGAACTGAAAGATCTTGCGCCACTACATAACGCGTCGGCGCTTCAGGTGATGAGGACGGCGCAGGCAAGGGTAGGCTCACGGTTGCCGATGATCGCCGTGTTCGATACGGTCTTTCACCAGACCATTCCAGACGAAGCGGCCTTGTATCCGCTGCCGCTTGAACTGGCGCGGCGGCACCGAATCCGGCGCTATGGATTTCATGGCATATCGCACCTTTACATGATGCTTCGATATGCGCAGATTACAAATCGGCCAATAGAGGAGTTGAATCTGATTACTCTGCATCTGGAAGGTGGCTGTTCGGCAGCGGCCATCGAGCGAGGGAGATCCATCGATACCTCAATGGGATTCACGCCGCTCGAAGGTCTGATGATGGGCACCCGCTCGGGCGATATAGATCCAGCGATCGTCACATACCTGATGCGCAAGGAGGCGCTGGACGGTCCTAGTGTGGAAAAGCTTCTTAACAAGAACTGCGGGCTGCTCGGCGTGTCGGGGATGTCGGCGGATACACGAGAGTTACGCCAGCATCTTTCGGAAGGGCCGATTGATCTTGCACTCAACATGTTTTGCTATCGGGTTCGCAAATACATCGGAGCCTATCTTGCGGTTCTGGGCGGGGCAGAAGCCGTTATATTTGGCGGCGGCATCGGTGAGAACACGGCTATCGTGCGCGAACGGATCTGCGACCGGCTGGGCTGGTTCGGCTGCGTTCTGGACCAGCGCCGGAATCGCGAAACTATTGACCGGGAAGGAAGTATCACAACACCGGAGTCACGGGTAAAGGCTTGGGTGATACCCACAGAAGAGGGTCTGATGATGGCCAGGGAAGTTGCACATTGTGAGTAATCGCATAATCAGAATTGCGAGTACAGAGCAATTACCAAGGCAAAAGGCGAATGAATCTCAAGGCAGCTCTGGTTGGCGCCGGGATGGCGGTGCTGCTTTCCAGCTGCACGGTCGGACCCAAGTATACGAAGCCTTCCGTACCTTCAGCTCCAGCCTACACAGAGAAACCTCCTACAACATATAAAGAGGTAGCTGGCTGGACGACGGCTCAGCCGGGGGATGCTGTGATTCGCGGCAACTGGTGGGAGTTGTTCGGCGACTCGCAACTGAACGCGTTGGAACAGCAAGTGGAACCCGCGAACCAGACACTTAAAGTGGCGGAAGCGAATTTTCGCCAGGCGCGCGCCTCCATTAAATACAACCGCTCATTCCTGTATCCGACGGTTGGAGCCGGAGCAAGCATCAGCCAGAACCGCGTATCGGGCAATAACCCGACGGGATTTCCGGGCCGGTCGTACGCGGATTTCAATCTGCCAATCAGTGTGTCTTACGACGCAGACCTGTGGGGCCGGGTGCGGCGCGCCATTGCAGCTTCGCGCGAGCAGTTCCAGGCATCGGCAGCCGATCTCGAGAACGTCAAGCTGGAGCTGCAAACGGAGCTGGCCGTTGACTATTTCGAAGCCCGTAGTCTGGACGCGCAAAAACAACTCTTAGATGACACCGTGGCGGCTTATCAGAGGGCGCTGCAATTGACACAAAACCGCTTTAATGGCGGAGTGGCATCGAAAGCGGAAGTTGCGCAAGCCCAGACACAGCTGAATCAAACGCAGGCGCAACAGATGGACATCGGCGTAGCGCGAGCCGAGTACGAGCATGCTATTGCGGTGTTGGTTGGGAAAGTGCCGGAGGGCTACACGCTGATGCCGGTGCCTGAGAAGAAGCAACCGCCCGCGATTCCGGTGGGCGTACCATCTCAGCTCTTACAGCGACGCCCGGATATCGCTGCCGCGGAACGGCAGGTGGCCGCGGCAAATGAACAGATCGGCATCGCGCGGTCGGCATTTTTTCCGGACCTGGTAATCAGCGCGACAGGAGGCTTGCAGGCCGGCAGCATTGTCAATTGGTTTACCTGGCCAAGCCGGTATTGGGCGGTTGGCCCGCAGGTTCTGCAGACCATCTTCGATGCAGGGAGGCGGCGCGCGCAGTTGGAAACGGCCGAAGCCGGCTATGATGCCACCGTTGCAAATTACCGGCAAACGGCACTGACCGCGTTCCAGGAGGTGGAGGATAATCTGTCGACCTTGCGCATCCTGGAGCAGGAATCGGCCAAGCAGCAGGAGGCGACTGCCGCGGCGGAGAACTCGCTGCAGCTTTCGATGAACCGCTACAAAGGCGGATTGGTCACATACCTGGAGGTCATCACGGCGCAGAGCATCGCGTTGAGCAACGAACGGACGGAGGTCGATTTACTCCGACGCCGCATGGACGCAAGCGTTCAGCTTATAAAGGCGCTTGGTGGAGGGTGGGATACCAGCAAGCTGCCTCAGGGGTGAGCGGGTGACTTCAATGCGATCAGAAGCTTAACTCCTGCCGACAGCGGGAGAATTGTAAAGCCGTTTCGCATGACCTGGAGAATCCAAGCGGATCCGTATTGATTCTTCATTCAGGCCCATACCCGGATTTCAGTTTGCGTATACTCTATCAGAGCTGGCGGAAACCGGTATTGAGATGGATGCTGTCCCGAATGGCGGCATCAGCGTGAAAACACCGCACGACTGAACGGCGGGATTCAGGTGGAGTCGCTCAAAAAACGGCTCGCGGGAGAAAGTCCTCAAACTATCCTATGGAAATGGCGAGCACGGGCGCGAGCGCCACAACCGCTCTTGACAGCAAACGACTCGGTTATAACCGCTTCCTCCTGCTGGTTGCAGGATTTGGCGGCCTGCTTTACGGCGTCGATGTAGGCATTATCGGCGGCGCGTTGCCGTATCTGGAAGCCACTTCCGGGCTGAATGCCGGCCAGCTCTCGATTATCGTCGCGGCTGTGCTGCTGGGCAGCGTGATTTCCACCCTGTTCGCCGGTCTGCTGGCTGACTGGATGGGCCGCAAGCCATTGATGACGCTCAGCGGGATCACGTTCGTAGTCAGCATTCCGGTGATTGCCCTCTCGCATGGCTATGGACCGCTATTTTTCGGACGGCTGCTGCAGGGCATCAGCGGCGGATTCATCGGAGTGGTGGTGCCTCTGTATCTGGCCGAATGCCTGGTGGCCTCCAAACGGGGGAAGGGTACAGGCATTTTCCAATGGCTGCTGACGCTGGGCATTGTGGCGGCGGCTCTCATCGGCATTTATTACAGTTACCGGGTGGAGGCGGTGGCCAAAGCTGCCAGCGCCGCTGCTCTTTTCGCTTTTAAAGATCAGGCCTGGCGTCGCATTTTCTGGGTCTCGCTTCCGCCCGGCATCCTGTTCGTGATCGGCAGCTTTCTGGTGGCAGAATCTCCGCGCTGGCTATTCCGGCGCGGCAAAACAGCAGCCGCTCATGCCGCGCTTCTGCGCTCCCGCAGTCCTGAACAGGCCGAGCGCGAATTGAAGGAGATGGAAGCGACCGCTGCCGCGGAAAAGCATGAAACTGCGCTGGGGAAAAAGGTCAAGGACTCGCTCCTGCGCCGGAAGTATGTGATCCCTTTTGTACTGGCCTGCGTGATTCTTTTCTGCAACACGGCCACCGGAATCAATTCCATCATCGGCTACAACACGAATATTCTGTTGCAGAGCGGCCTCTCGGACGTTCAGGCGCACTGGGGTTACGTGGTTTT
>DATIMA010000239.1:0-5420 GCA_035475915.1 Bryobacteraceae bacterium | reverse complement strand
CGGCTAACCTGCGCGCTGAAGATAGCCGCAGCAATGAATTTCGCGATCGAAACGGTTTGCAGGGGCTGATTATGAGCAATCCGGGCATTCCGAAAGACCACCCGATGCAAGGAACGTTTGTGCTTGGCGCATGCGGTGTTGAAACAGGAAAGCTTAGCTACTGGCGCGGTTGGCCGAAGAGCCCCTGGTGGAACGCGCCCATGCTCTTCTGGGATCAGTTTTCGCAAGAGGGGGATTTATCGAATGAACCGGGCGAGCGCAAGCCCATCGGGGCGCTGTGCCTTCAGCGAACCATTGCTCCCGGCGCTTCGGCTACGTACACGTTCCTGCTGGCCTGGCATTTTGCAAACCGTACGCCGAAGTGGTGCGGCTGGGATGCTCCGCACGGTTTTGAAAACGCCCTTATCGGGAATCACTACGCGACCCGCTTCGAAGATGCCTGGAGCGCGGCCGAATTCGCAGTAAAGAGCCTGCCGGATCTGGAAAAGCGTACCCGCCGGTTCGCTGCCGTCATGCGCGAGAGCACGCTGCCGGGCGAAGTCAAGGAGGCGGCCTCGGCGAATCTATCAACTTTGGTCTCCACCACTTCGTTCCGCACCGCGGATGGCGAGTTTCACGGTTTCGAGGGTTCGAACGATCACGCCGGCTGTTGTTTTGGAAACTGCACGCACGTGTGGAATTATGAAACCACAACCGCTCATCTGTTTCCTGAATTTGCGCGCTCGCTCAGAAGCGCTGCGTTCGGTTATTCCATGGATCCGCAGGGCGCCATTCATTTCCGCCAAATGCTGCCGGACGGAAAGCAGCGCTGGGGGTTCGCAGCCGCCGACGGGCAGATGGGTCAGATCGTACATGCATATCTGGATTGGATTCTCTCCGGCGATATCGAGTGGCTGCGCGGTATCTGGCCTCGTGTGAAAAAGGCTCTGGAGTTCGCATGGGTTCCGGGCGGCTGGGATGCGAACCGGGACGGCGTATTCGAAGGAGCGCAGCACAACACCTACGACGTCGAGTTCTATGGCCCCAACCCGCAATGCGGCATCTACTATCTGGCTGCGCTGCGGGCCGCCGAGCGGATGGCGAACGCGGTGGGTGACGCCTCCGCTGCCGAATACCACCGCCTCTTTGATCAAGGGAGCGGCTGGATCGATCAGCACCTGTTCAATGGCGATTTCTATATCCAGGAGGTCCGCGGTTTACCTGCCAGCCAGATTGATCCCGTAACGCGCGGCGATATGGGGTCGCAGAACACGGAACATCCGGAATACCAGGTAGGAAAGGGATGTCTTGTCGACCAGCTTGTGGGGCAATACATGGCGGAGGTGTCCGGGCTCGGACCACTGGTCCCTCCCGAGCACATCCGCAAAACCCTGGCCTCTATCTATCGCTACAATCACAAGCCGTCGCTGATCGATCACGATTGTCCGGAGCGAACCTTCGCGCTGAATAATGAAGCAGCCGTGGTGGTTTGCGATTACGCTAAAACGCAGCGGCCGCGGATTCCATTTCCGTATTATGCGGAAGTATTCACCGGGCTTGAGTACTCTACCTCGACGCACATGCTGTATGAAGGCATGCTCGCCGAAGGGCTCGAGTGCATTGCCAACGTGCGCTCGCGCTACGATGGCGAAAAACGGAATCCTTGGGATGAAGCCGAATGCGGTCATCACTACGCGCGCGCGATGTCTGCGTGGACCGGCATTCTGGCGCTCAGCGGATTCCGCTTTGATGGATCGAAGCATGCAGTCACGATTGCTCCACGCATCAGCCCGGAAGACTTTCGATGCTTCTGGTCGAATGCGACAGGATGGGGCGACTTCTCGGTGAAGCGAACATCAAGCGGCGCAAGCGTTCGCCTGACCGTGATTGAAGGGAAGCTGCCATGCCGCATCATCGAAATGGAAGGAACGGGCGGCAGCACCTCAGCGGTGATGAATGGGCGAAGTCTAGCGCATCGTGCGAGCCGCAATGCAAATCGAACCATTCTCGAATTTGAAGAGCCGCTCACGCTTCAGCCCGATAGCATTCTCCAGATCGAGGTGCGCGCCTAGTTCGGAATGCCACAAGAGATTCTTAGAATTTCTGACGTCGACAAAAGCTATGACGGCGTCCGCGCGCTGCGGGGCGCGGGATTCTCTTTGCTCGCTGGTGAAGTACACGCTCTCATGGGCGAAAACGGCGCAGGGAAAAGCACGCTGTCGAAGATTATCGCGGGCGCAGTTCGAGCCGATCGCGGCAGCTTGTCGATCGACGGGCAGAAGGTGATGGTGAACGGGCCGCTGGATGCGCAAAAGCTGGGCATCAGCATTATTTACCAGGAACTCGATCTCTTCCCAAATCTCACGGTCGCGGAAAACATGGCGATCGCCAACCACCAGTTTGCGGAAGGAGGCCGCGTCCGCTTTGCCGAACTGGATCGCTTCGCCGAACGCTTTTTAAAGCAAGTTGGACTCAGCATTTCTCCGCGCAGGCCGGTCGCGTCCTTAAGCATTGGGGAAATGCAATTAGTTGCGATTGCGCGGGCGCTGAGCATGAACGCGCGGATCATCATCATGGATGAACCGACCAGTTCGCTGTTCGACGATTCCGTAGAGCGGCTCTTTCGGCTGATCTCCGATCTCAAGAGCAAGGGCGTCGCAATCATCTATGTCTCTCACAAGATGGATGAGATCTTCCGTATTTGCGATCGCGTTACAGTGATGCGCGACGGCTCAACAGTGGGAATGCGGGCGATTGCCGAAATCACGCCTGCCGAGCTGATTCGCATGATGGTGGGCCGCGAGTGGAAGGCGAGAGAGCGCCCTGTGCGCCAAACTGGCGAAGCGCTGCTGGCTGTATCTGGCCTCACGACCCGAAAGCTGCGTGATGTTTCCTTCGAGGTACGGAAGGGAGAGGTCTTGGGTATCGCTGGTCTGGTCGGAGCCGGGCGTAGTTCTCTAGGAGCGGCGTTGATCGGCCTCGACAAATGGAAACGCGGTCAGATGACCTTGCACGGCCGTCCGGCCCGGCCCGATTCCGTCCGCAAGGCGTTTAAGTTGGGGCTTCGCCTGCTGCCCGAAGACCGCAAACTGCAGGGCCTGATGATGCAGATGAGTGTGCTTGAAAACTGCACCATCGCCGACTTGGGACAACTGGCTCCTGACGGTGTTGTGCGGCGGCGGCGCGAAGTTTCCGCGGTTCAGCCGCTCTTTCGCGACCTGACCCTCAAAGCCGCTTCTCTGCGCGCGCCGGTTGGTACGTTGAGCGGCGGGAACCAGCAAAAGGTACTATTCGCCCGATGTCTGCTGGCGAATCCGGAAGTATTGTTTCTCGACGATCCGACACGCGGTATCGATGTGGGCGCCAAGGAAGACATTTACGCCATCATCGAACGGCTGGCGGAGCAGGGGAAGGGGGTCATATTTGTGAGTTCGGAATTGCCGGAGCTGCTCCGCTGTTGTGACCGTATCCTGGTCATGCGCGAAGGAGAAATCACCGCGCGTTTCGATGCTGCAACCGCCACCCAGGAGGAGATCATGACGTTCGCTACTAATCCTGTCTCTTCGGGAGAGTTCGTTTGACCGCAATTCTAAAGCGGGCGTCTTTTTTCTGGGGGAAATCGGCCGGCGAACGCCGCGATGTATCGCTCAGTCTCGCCGCGCTCATTGCAATCTGTCTGCTCGCCATTGCTATCAGTCCTACTGCTTTCGACGGTTCACGTATCTTTCTTGAACTGGGTAATCTCACCGATATTCTGCGCCAGGTTTCCATTATCGGAATCATCTCGCTGGCGATGACCTTCGTGATTCTCACCGGAGGGATCGACTTGAGCGTTGGGAGCATTCTCGCGCTCTCCACGTCGGTAGTAGCGCTGGTCCTTACGCACTGGAATCCGGGCGGGGCGCAGCCGTTCGTCATCGCCGTCGCCATGCTGGCGGCGCTCGCCGTCTCTACCGCGGCAGGCGCGTTTCAGGGAGCCGTTATCGCGCTTTTCGAAGTGCAGCCGTTCGTCGTTACACTCGCCGGCATGATCGGCATTCGGGGCCTGGCGAAATGGCTATCAAACAACGCCAATATCGATATCGGATTCGGCCGCGACGTGGCCTCCACCTTCGCCGGCATCTTCCGCGGGAAGAGCGTCATCATCGGATGTTACATCGGCCTTGCGCTCATTTTCGGCCTGTTGCTGAGCTGGACCGTTTTCGGGCGGCACGTGCGGGCCACCGGCGATAATGAGCGCGCCAGCCGGTATGCGGGTCTTCCGATTCGCCGCATCAAAGTTCTTGTCTACGCGCTCTCCGGGCTGTTGTCCGGAGTCGCCGGCATTCTCTACGCGGCGGAAAATCACCAGGGCAATCCAAATTCCGGCATCGCCTATGAACTGGATGCCATTGCTGCGGTCGTGATTGGGGGCACTCGCCTCTCTGGAGGGAAGGGAACCATCCTGGGCACGATTGTCGGCACGTTGATGATCGGCGTGTTGACCAATATGCTCCGCTTAAACAATGTGGACAGCAATGTGGAGATGATGGTGAAGGCCGTGATCATTATTCTCGCGGTCGCCGTGCAGCGGCAGGGGAGAGTGGCGCAATGAGAGCGGCCGCGCTCGGATTCATCGTCCTCTCTCTTTTAGCTATTTCGTGCAGCCGTTCCTCGACCAAAGGCGGCAAGCGGCAATTCGTCGTGGCGTTCAGCCAATGCAACAACGCCGAGCCCTATCGAGCGGCGCAGAATGCCCTGATGCAGAAGCGTTTTGCCGAAGCGGGCGATGTGCGGCTGGTGATCTCGGATGCGCAGCAGGATAACAGCAAACAGATTGCCCAGGTCGAAACATTCATCCGCGAGCGGCCCGATTTGCTGATCGTTGCGCCGAATGAACGCGCCGCGCTTACCGCGGTCATGGGTGAAGCCATGGACGCGAAGATCCCGGTGATCTGCCTGGAGCGCGATATCCTGCAGCCCTACTACACGACGTACGTACACAGCGATAACGTGGGCATCGGGCGGATGGCGGCCGAGTTCATTAAGAACTACCTGGTCAAGAAATACCACCGGCCGAAAGGCAACGTGGTCGAGATGCGCGGACTGCTTGGCGTCGAGGGGGAGATCAGCAGGCACAACGGCGCGCAGGAAGTGTTCAAGCAATATCCGGATATCAAAATTGTTGCCGATCCGGTTGCCGACTGGTTGCAGGCCCGGGCGAAAGACCGCATGACCGAAGTGCTGCGAGCGCAGTCCTCTATCGACGTTGTATACGGGCATAACGACCCGATGGCGGTGGGTGCGTATCTCGCGGCCAGGGAGTTAGGCCGCGAGAAGGAAATGATTTTCGTAGGCGTCGATGGCCTGGGGGGCCCCGCGGGTGGAATCAAGAAAGTGATGGACGGAATCCTTGCCGCGACGTTTGTCTATCCTCTGTGCGTGAATCAGGCCGTCGATGT
>DATIMA010000238.1:0-32201 GCA_035475915.1 Bryobacteraceae bacterium | reverse complement strand
GCTGCCCGATGAGCCGCGGCCGCCTTCGGCCAAGGCGGAGCGGAGGTCTACAGAAGTGGCTTCGAATGCCGGGAAAAGGCCAAATAGAATACTGGTGCCCAGCGCAATCGCCAGCATAATGAGCATCACGCGCACATCCAGATGAACCGGTCCCCAGAAATCGAATTGACCTGGGTTCAGGTGAATGAGGCCTTGCAGTGCGAACTCCCCGATAAGCAATCCCAACAGACCGCCGCCGAACGCAAGCAGGACGGCCTCGGCCAGCAGTTGTCCGGCAACGCGTGCGCGGCCCGCGCCAAGCGCGATGCGAGTTGCGATCTCACGAGAACGGGTTGCGGAGCGGGCGAGGAGGATGCCCGCTATGTTCACGCAACCAATGAGGAGCACAAGCGCCACTGCGCCCCACATCAACTCGACGTTCGATCGGATATCGCTGGTGAGCCCGGCCTGCAGCGAGATAGCCCGCTCTTCGACCAACACGCCGGGCGGCAGGTGCATGTTCTTGAACACCGGCTGCATGATGGCATTCAACTGTCCGCTGGCCGCCGCAAACGTTACCCCGGGCTTCAGACGGCCGATGATGCCGTAGTTGCTGCCTTCGCCTTCGCCCGTTCGTGAGGGGTGCAGGGGCGTCCAGAGATCGACGGGCTGATCGGTCTGGAAATCTCGCGGCATGATGCCAACGACTGTGTAAGGCGCGCCGCGAAGGTCGATCGTACGCCCGATAATCGAACGATTTCCCTGAAAAATCCGCTGCCACAAACCGTAACTCAGCACGGTCAGCGGCGGACCGCTGGGGACATCTTCCTGGCGCGCGAACTCGCGTCCGATCAGCGGTTCGATCCCGAGCACGTGGAAATAATTCGCGCTGACGCGCTGCTGCTGGACGTACTCGACATGCCCGGCGGCGAAAAGATTCACGCCGCTGGTGCTGCCGTAAACAGCGCTGTCGAGCAAGGTCGCATTATCCCTGACCAGTTCCCACTGCGCTCCGGTCTGGCTGGTATTTGTGCCGGAAGCACCGCTCTTTTGAAAGAAGGACGTGACCATCACCAGGCGATCAGGTTGCGGATACGGCAGCGATTTGAAGAACAACGTGTCTACCAGGGTGTAGATGGCTGTGTTTGCGCCGATGCACAATCCCAGCGTCAGAATCACCGTGATAGTGAAAGCTGGACTCCTGCGAAGCTGGCGGGCCGCGTAGCGAAAGTGGCTCCAGAACGGCATGTGGCTAACTGGTAATACGCAGGTGATGGGCGATCAGTTCCGCTGGTTTGAGGATGGACCATGTTTTACGGACCTGAAGAGCGTTCGGGCGTCTCCGCGATCGTGCTTGCCGCGGGAACGTCCACGCGAATGGGAACATTGAAGCAACTGCTCACCCTGCGCGGAAAGCCGCTGCTTCAACACGTGCTCGACAACCTCCGCGGAGCTCAGGTGGATGAAATCGTACTCGTGCTGGGTTCTGCCGCGGATCAGATACAACGGCAAATTTCCTTCGATTCAGTCCAGGTTGCGATCAATGAAGCGTATCGGGACGGAATGGGAAGCTCGCTACGAACGGGAATCGGCTGTGTCGCTTCTAAAACCGAAGCGGTCATCATCGTACTCGGCGATCAGCCCTTCGTTCGCACCGAAACAATTAACCGCCTCATTTCAGAATATCGGGAGAAGAAGCCGCAAATCGTGATTCCGGTTTATGGCGGATCTCGGGGCAATCCTGTTCTTATAGACCGCTCGATTTTCCCGGAATTGATGGAACTGTCGGGCGACACCGGCTGCCGGGCCGTTTTTGAGAAGTACCCCAATAGCATTCTAAGAGTTGCGGTTGACGATCCGGGCGTGTTATTCGACCTGGACACACCGGACGATTTCGAAAAGGCCGGCTCCTGATTTCGTTATAGACTGCCGCTTTCAGTGCTCTATACAGTAAAGATGCCTTTACGATCACGCCTCCTTTTGATATTGATTGCGGTTCTTGTTCAGGCGCAGATCAGCTACGCCCGCGTAGAGATCGCACCGTGCAAGAACAGCTACACGCCGCAGCAGCAGATTGAATTGGGGAAAAAGGCGGCGCAACAGGTCTACGCGCAGATGCCGGTGCTTCCGGATTCGAGCCCGGTCACAAAGTACATTCAGAAGCTCGGGCACAAACTGGCCTCTCACGCTCCCGGTTATAAGTGGCCCTACAACTTTCACGTTGTAAACGTGGCGGAGATCAATGCGTTCGCGCTACCGGGCGGGACCATTTTCGTCAACCTCGGCACCATTCAGGCGGCCTCGAGCGAAGCTCAACTGGCTGGCGTAATGGCTCACGAGATCTCGCACGTGGTTCTTCAGCACTCGGTATGCAACGCGGCAAAGGAGCAGAAAGTGGGCCTTATCGCCGGACTCGGGCAGCTTGCCGCGGGCGTGCTGCTCGGCGGCGCAGTAGGGCAAATCGCGCAGCAGGGCATTGGATTGACAGCGGGACTCGGCTTTCTGAAGATGTCTCGCGGAGCCGAGAAGGAAGCGGATCTGCTCGGGGTGGGTATTCTCTACGATGCCGGCTACGATCCACATGGCATGACGCAGTTTTTCGAAACCATCCAATCCAAATACGGCGAGGGCGGCGCACAGTTCCTGAGCGATCACCCGAACCCGGGCAACCGGTCCGAGTACGTGGACAAGGAGATTGCCACGTTTGTGCCGCGCAAGCATTACGTAACAACCACGGCCGCGTTCACCAAAATTAAGAAAAAGGTCGCCGGCATGCACGCCTACACGGCCCGCGAAGTTTCATCCGGCGTATGGAAGAAACAGAGCCCGAATGAGACTGTCGGCAGCGGGGTGAATCAACCGGCGGGGGCGTCCGGAAATGTGGACCTGAACACTTCGGGCGATTGGAAGACCTTTCGCGGTAACGGCTTTTCCATTGAGGTTCCGGGCAGCTGGCAGGCATATGGAAATGAGTCCGCCGCGATGCTGGCCCCCTCGGGCGGGATCGCCCGGTCTCCAGACGGCGGGGCAGGTAATGTCGTCTACGGAATGCTGACCGATGTCTACCAACCGCAAGGACGCATGACTCCGGCAGCCGCGTTCGATGCGCTTATCAGTAACATTGCCCAGGATAATCCAGGACTTCGCCCAGGCTCGCAAACGAATGTTACGGCAAACGGCGTTGCCGGTCGAAGCGTTGAATGTGATATCCCCGCAGCGAATAACGGTAAAGGGGAGCACGATTGGATAGTCGCTTTCCCGGAAAACAGCGGCGCTTTACGTTATTTCGTATTCGTTGCGCCGAGCCCGGATTTTGAAAGATTGCGGCTCGCTTTCACGAAAATCTTGCAAAGCGTTCAATTGAGGTAAATTCCAGATATGAGATAAAGACAAAGTGGCTCGCATTGGTGTTTTCTGTCTCCCTATGTCCAGCCACATTAATCTGTTTCTCACCTTGGCCGATGCACTTACCCAGAGGGGACATCGGACGATATTCTTCGGCATTTCCGACAACGAGTACAAAATTCGTGAAGCGGGATTTGATTTCCACTCCATAGAACCGGATACACTGCCACCCGGCAGCTTGGGGAAGATGATGAGGGAGATGGGCAGTTTGGACTCTCTTCGAGCCATGCGATTGCAAGGGCGGTTCGACGAGCTTCGATACGAAGCCATTCTTTCCAAAGGTCCGGCACTGGTACGGCAAGCCAAAATTGACAGCCTGATTGTGGATCAAGCCGACGCTTGCAGCGGGTCCGTGGCAGAGCAAGCGGGCTTACCATGGGTGAGTGTGGCCAACGGATTGTGCCTCAATTCCGAACCTCATGTACCACCGTTTTTCACGTCCTGGAGCTATAGCGAAAGCTCGGTATCGCTCATACGGAACCGGATTGCGTATGCGGGCATCAAGCTTGCAAGCAGGCGGATTGAGGCAGTGATCAACCGGTACCGGCGGCGCTGGGGCTTGAGGCCGGTCTCGCGGATGGACGATACGTTCTCGCCATTTGCTCAGATTGTGCAGCAAAACCGGGAGTTTGATTTTCCCCGGCGGGAACTGCCGGATTCGTTCCATTACGTAGGCCCGATTCAGGTTCCGTCCAGATCGGCCGCCGCTTTTCCATGGGAGCGGCTGGACCGCCGGCCGCTCGTCTACGCCTCGTTCGGAACGTTGGTTAACCGTCACAAGCACCTGTACCGGATAGCGGCGGCGAGTTGCGCCGGGCTGGGCGTCCAGTTGGTGCTTTCGCTCGGCGGTTCCGGAGAGCCGGGCGAATTGGCGAGGCTACCGGGACGCCCGCTGGCGGTCAAATTCGCGCCTCAGGCAGACGTATTGAAGCGGGCGGCGCTCACGATCACACATGCCGGACTAAACACAACGCTGGAGTCACTCAGCGCAGGAGTCCCGCTGGTAGCCATTCCAATCGCGTTCGAGCAACCCGGAACAGCGGCCAGAATCCGCTGGACCGGAACCGGTGATTTCGTGAAATTCCGAGGGCTGACAGCGCCGAAGCTGACAGCGGCGATTGTTAGGGTACTCCGCGATGCGCGATATCGCACGGCTGCGGCAAGAATGAGGGAGGCCATCGCGCGAACGGGCGGGCTGACACAGGCCGCTGACATTACTGAACAAGTGATCGCCCGGAATCAACCTGTGCTCCGGACGGGCGAGCAGCAGCGGTCGCGTGCGGCCGGGAGTGGAACGAACTGATGGCGCATCTCGGCATTTTCTGCCTTCCGATGCCGAGCCATGTGAGCCTGTTTCTGGCGCTTGCGGAAACGCTTGCCGCCCGCGGGCATCGGATTACATTTTTCGGCATTACAGGGAATGAACAGAGGATCCGCGATGCGGGATTTGATTTTCGGGCTACCGATGCGGATGTGCTTCCGTCTGGCGCACTGGGAACAATGATCCGGCAGATAGGCGAATCCGGGCCTTTGCGGGGAATGCGGCTGCAAGGGCGCGTCGACGAGCTCCGCTATGAAGCGGTCTTGCGAAACGCTCCGGGGCTGGTGAAAGCTGCCGGACTCGACGGAATGATCGTCGATCAGGCTGAGGCCTGCAGCGGCTCCATTGCTGAGGTGGCGGGCTTGCCCTGGGTGAGCGTCGCGAGCGGCCTCTGCATGAATACCGAACCATGCGTGCCGCCCTTATTCACTTTGTGGAGCAATAGCACGGGTGCCTGGCCGGTGCTTCGCAATCGGGCAGTGCATGCAAGTCTGGAACTTGCCGCCATAAAGACCAGAAGCATCATCAATCGCTACCGGAAGAGCTGGAGCCTGCCGCCGCTCAGGAGGAATAGCGATGCGTTCTCTCCGTTCGCCCAGATCGCCCAGCAAAACCGCGAATTTGACTTTCCACGCCGGCAGCTTCCGAATTGCTTCCATTACGCAGGGCCCATTCGCAGCTCTTCGCGCCCGGCGGTTGCTTTTCCGTGGCAGGATCTGGATGGCCGGCCGCTGATCTATGCGTCACTAGGAACGGTGAATCGCCACCAGCACATTTACAGGGCGATTGCCGAGAGCTGCGCCGGGTTGGATGCCCAACTGGTTTTATCCCTGGGCGGCGCTGGACAGCCGGAGGAGTTCTCAGGCCTGCCCGGGCCGCCCTTGACAGTCGCGTTCGCGCCCCAACTCGACTTGCTTCAACGGGCGACACTGACGATTACTCACGGCGGTCTGAACACCGCGCTTGAGAGCCTGGCGGAGGGCGTTCCGCTGGTCGCGATTCCGATTAACTTCGATCAGTTCGGAGTGGCGGCGCGAATCCGCTGGACCGGAACCGGCGAGTTCGTGAAGGCCGCCGGGCTCAACCTTGACGAACTGAAACGCGCAGTTCGACAAGTGCTTTGGGAGCCTCGTTACCGCGAAAACGCGCGCCGGATGGCGAATGCGGTGCAAGGAACCAGAGGATCCGCGCAGGCCGCCGACATCATCGAGGAAGTGGTTCGCACCGGAAGACCTTTCAATCGACACCTGGAAACTCTTCAATCGACCAATCCGTGCTTCACGGCAAAGCGAACCAGTTCACCGGTGCTATGAAGGTTCAGTTTCTCCATGATCTTGCCGCGATGCGAGTCCACGGTGTAGACGCTCAGGTTCAGGCGCGTGGCGATCTCTTTATTTGTTTGGCCCTCGGCAATGAACTGCAGAACCTGGCGCTCCCGGCTGGAGAGCAGGTCCAGGGGGTCTGTTATGTTCTGCCGGTAATCGTTCAGCAATGCTCCGGAAACGGCGGGACTAATGTAGCCATCGCCATGCGCCACCGATCGCACCGCATTGAGTAATTCCGTATCCACCGCATCTTTCAAGATGTAGCCGCGGGCCCCGGCGCGCAAAATCTCGCGAACATAGATGGCTTCCTTATGCATGCTCAGCACCAGCACACGTGCGCGAGGGTTGTCCGCTACCATCTTGCGGGTCGCTTCAATGCCGTTCCATTCGGGCATTGCGACATCCATCAATACAACGTCCGGCTTCAGCTTCTGCGCCAGTTCGACGGCTTCACGGCCATTGGCGGCCTCGCCCACAACTTCGAAATCGGCATTCCCCGAGAGGATAAGCTTCAGGCCCTGACGCACGATCGTGTGATCGTCGGCCAGAAGAACTTTGATCGATGGGTCAGCCATGCCGGTTCCGCTCTTTCAGGATAAGAGCTTCAAACGGCGCGGCACCTGACCTGAATCGTCGTGCCCCTATCTTCCGCGGAGTCTATCCGAAGACTCCCGCCGCAGCCTCGGGCGCGTGTTTCCATACCCGCAAGCCCCAGACCTCCCGATTTTCGGCGCGTTGATGGATCAAACCCGCGGCCGGTGTCGCGAATCGTCAGGCGGGCTTCGCCTCCGTGCAACAGGAGATCCACGTGAACCGCTTCAGCTTTCGCGTGCCGCGCCACATTCGTCAGGGCCTCCTGCGCGATTCGAAACAGGTTCGTCTCGGCCTGCTCGGGGAGCCGGCGGCTTTCCAGATTGCTGTCGTATCTCACCGCGATGCCGGTCCGCTGCGCAAAACTCTCGGTCAGCGATCGTAAGGCCGCGTCCAGGCCAAAGTCGTCCAGAATAGTTGGACGAAGCAGTTGAGACATTTCGCGCACGTTCTGGATGGCCCCATCCACCAACGTCAAGCAATCCAGAATGCGTGCTTCATCGGGGGAATCGCGCAGCCGCGACAAGTTCGCCTTTACGGCCGTCAACGCCTGTCCGAGTTCATCGTGCAGTTCATGCGAAAAACGGCGCGCGACGTTTTCCTGGGTCTCGAGAAACTGGTATTGCATCCGGGTCAGCTCAGCTGCTTGCTGCTCGAGCCGCCGAAACAAGGATGCCGACGCCCTGAACGCCCAGGTAGCGCACACCAAGGATAGTCCGACGCAGACGGCGAACAGCCAAACCGTCCAGCGCAGCAGGCCATGACCTTCCTGATAGATGCTTTGCCGCAATAATTCCGCCCTCTGGTCCGCCGCCTCAAGTGCACTGCTCATTTGCTGACGGTTGTCCGCCAGCTCATTCAAAACATCCGCGCGCGAGGGGGCGTCTTTCCGGCGCGCCAACTGCAGCCAGCGGCTGTTCAAGCGAGCCTGCCGCCTCTGAATCTCGTCGATAGCGCTTTTCTCGAGGGCCTGCTGGTCGGCGAAGGTCTGGGTATCGCGGTCCATCTGGCGGACGGCGCGAAGGGCGACCACAACAGCCGAAAGCAGGAGCAGCGCGGAAAGTCCTAATCCGAGCAGCAGCAAGCGCTGCAAATGTGCCCTGGTAATGGAACTGCTTTGCTGCACGATACCGATTCTTTCATTAGGGCATCCGAATTCGGATTGACGCGCCCGTTGCGTTTAGCAGCTAAAAGGAAAAGATTGTCTGGCCAAGCTGGAAAAGCTCCGTCGTGCCAGGGCTCGATCCGATAGCCCGGCAACGACCTTTTTTATTGCGACGTCAGACAGCCCAACTGTAATCGCGAACGGCGATTTTCGACGGGCCATTTTTTTCAAGCAGCCGCATCAGCTCCAGCCTCAGCGCATCCACCAGCGCGCGCCAGCTTGCATCGATAACGTTATCGGAGATGCCGACCGTAGCCCAGCTTCGACTATGATCCGTCCATTCAACCAGCACACGCACCTTCGATTCCGTGCCGCCCTTAGCGCCGAGCACTCGCACTTTGTAGTCGATGAGCCGGACGCTAGTGATGGCCGGGTAGATTGAAGCGAGACACTGGCGCAGACAGATATCCAGAGCATGCACGGGCCCCTGCCCGGTTGCGGTTGAGGAGTGAACCGCTTCGCCGACCCGCAAAGTTACACTCGCCGTCGTGATGGTTTCATCGGTTCCATTTTGCAGCTTGGTCGAAACTTCGTAACGGACCACCTCGAAGGGATGAAAGCCGGGATGCGCAGCCTCATGCATGAGCAACTCAAACGTACCCTCGGAAGCCTCGAAATCGTAGCCTTGATGCTCCATTTGCTTAATGCGCTGCAAGATCTCGCGGCCCGCGGCATCGTTCAGACTCTCTTTGAAACCGAGCTGCTTGAGTTTGTACGCAACGTTGCCGCGCCCGGAGAGGTCGCTTAATAGCACCCGCTGGCGATTGCCCACCGATTCTGGGGTCACGTGCTCATAGGTGGAAGAATCTTTCATAACGGCGCTGACGTGAATGCCGCCTTTATGAGCGAAGGCGCTGCTGCCGACAAAGGCCTGGTCGCGCCGCATCGGCAGATTGGCCACTTCGGCCACAAAACGCGCGACGTTTGTCAGATTTTTCAGGTTGTCGGGCCCAATAGTGGTGTGGCCAAGCTTAAGTTCCAGATTCGCCAGGATCGAGCAGAGGTTCGCGTTGCCGCACCGCTCACCGTAGCCGTTGATGCAGCCTTGTACGTGAGTGACGCCAGCCTCCACCGCGGTTAGCGTATTCGCTACAGCCAGTTCCGAATCGTTATGGCAATGGATACCCAGGATGCCATCGAACCGGTTGCGCACGATTGCGACGGTCTCGCCAAGCTGAGCAGGAAGTGTACCGCCGTTCGTATCGCACAGGCAGAGCACATCCGCGCCCGCGTCTCTAGCCGCTTCCAAGGTGCGGATCGCATAGGCCGGGTTGGCATTATAGCCGTCGAAAAAATGCTCGGCATCATAAATCACTTCACGGCCGTGTGCCTTCAGATAGGCAACTGTATCGGAAATGAGCCGGAGATTTTCCTCTTCGGTAATTCCAAGAGCGCGGCGGACATGAAAATCCCAGGTCTTGCCAAAGATAGCAACGACAGGTGTTTCAGCGCCGATCAGCTCAGCTATATTCGGGTCCTTTTCAACCGTGTTTTTCGCGAACCGAGTAGCCCCAAACGCGGTCAAACGCGCGTTTTTGAGATTGAGGCTCTTGGCGCGCTCGAAAAACTCTTTGTCCTTCGGATTTGAGCCGGGCCAGCCGCCCTCGATGTAGTCGATACCGATTTCGTCCAGTTTCGCCGCAATCAACAATTTGTCGTCAACCGAGAACGAAACAGACTCGCCTTGCGTGCCATCCCGCAGCGTGGTATCGAACGTGAAAACCTTCATAAAATACCTGTTCCCAACCCTTCCGTACTGTCTCAACCTAATGTCTAAAGCAAAACGGCCACCGATCGGTTTTCCCCGCCGGTGGCCTCAAAAAAAGAACGCTTACATGTACGAGGTCTCAGGCGGGGCCACTAATGGCCACGCTAATGAGGATGCTCTGGATAAGAAGGAGGAGCATGCGACCTGTAACTTTCAATTATAGAACAGCTTTGATTCGCCGTGCTGCTTCCATCAGGTTTTCGAATGAATTGGCGTAGCTGAAGCGAAGATAGCCCTGCCCATATTCACCGAAAGAAGCGCCATCCAGGCATGCGACTCCGGCCTTCTGGAGCAGGAAATCAGCTAATTCCTTCGATGGCCGCCCGATGTTTTTGACATTTGCAAAGGCGTAAAATGCGCCGCCCGGAATGGTGCACTGAAGGCCGGGAATCTGGTTGAGCGCCGCGCAAAATCCATCGCGCCGGCGGTGAAATTCGGCCACCATTTTTTCAACTTCCGTCTGCGGTCCGGTCAAGGCTTCGATGGCGGCCCGCTGCGTGAAACTCGCGGCACAGGAATTCGAATTGACCATGAGCTTGCTCACCGCATCGACAAGCCATTCCGGCATGATTCCGTATCCAAGCCGCCAGCCGGTCATGGCGTAGGCTTTGGAAAATCCGTCCAGGACGATGGTTTTGTCGAGCATGCCCGGGATGCTCGCGATTGAGAACGGAGGTTCGGAGCCGTAGTAAATGCGGGAATAGATTTCGTCAGAGAGAACGATCAGATCCCGATCGCGAACCATTTCTGCGATTTCGCGAATCTGCTGTTCAGGGATTACGCCTCCGGTGGGATTCTGCGGCGAGTTGAGGATCAGCATCTTCGTGCGATGGGTGATCGTCTTCCTCAGGAAGGCGAGATTGAGCGAGAAGCCATGCTCCTCGATCAGCGGAATCGGAACCGGCTGGGCGCCGAGGAACTGAATCATCGACCGGTAGATAGGGAAGCCGGGGTCCGGATAGAGCACCTCATCGCCGGGTTCGAGCAAGGCGAGCATGGGAAAAAAGATGATCGGCTTACCGCCGGGAACAACCGACACATGCTGAGGGCCTACGCGAATGGCGCGGGTTCGCGAGATGTAGGCGGCAATCGCCTCGCGAAGCTCCAGAAGACCTTGTGCGGGTCCATAATGGGTCCAACCTTCATCGAGCGCGCGCTTGCCGGCTTCGACGATGTTGTGCGGTGTAGCGAAATCGGGTTCCCCGATTTCGAGATGAATGATGTTCCGGCCCGCTCTTTCGAGAGCCCGCGCCTTGGCAAGCACATCGAAAGCCGATTCGACACCGATCCGGCTCATCCGGTCAGCGAGTTTCATTTTTGAGTTCCGGTAAAAGCGAAACGGGAACCGTGCGGTTCCCGTTCGTCGCGTCGATCGTGTTCGACCCTAGAGTTGTTACTATGCAGTCCCCTTCGCATCGGGGTACTCACAAGTATAGCGTGCAGGGAACGATTGTTGTGCGCCACAGGGCCGGTTACTCGTAGCGCAGGGCTTCGGTAGGATTCAGTTGGGAGGCCCGGCGGGCGGGGAGTAGGCCGAAACCGACGCCGACGGCAAATGATACACCGAAGGCAACCAGAACGGAAAGCGCCGAAATGGGGACTCTTACCTGTTCGAAAAAGAACTCGACACTTAGCGGCAGAGCTAACCCCAGCACAATACCGACACTCCCGCCAGCGAGGCTGATAAGGACAGACTCGACCAGGAACTGAAGCATCACATCGCGCCTGGAGGCGCCCACGGCCATTCGCAATCCTATCTCGCGGGTCCGTTCCGTCACGGTGACAAGCATAATGTTCATAATCCCGATTCCGGAAATGATGAGCGCAATGGCCGACACAATGATCAGCACAATGGTGAGGACCGTCGCGATCTTATCCGCCGTTTCGAGAATCGCGCTCAGGTTCTGCACGTTGTACTTTGTGCCCGGCCGGTGCCGCCGCTCCAGAATTTCATTGACCCGCTGCGTGACCATCGGCACATCGGCGGCGTTGCGGACTTCGATGTAGACCGGGTTGATCCGCTCATATTCCATGAAGTACTTCATCACCGTGATGGGGATGAGGATGGTGTCATCGGTGATTTCACCCTGATTCATGGTGCTGGTTTTTTCGCGGAATGTGCCGATGACAGTGAACTGAAGCTGGCTGATTTTTATGGTTTGCCCCAGAGCCGCCTGCTGGCTTCCAAACATGCGTATGGCCAGCTTGTCAATCAGCATGGCCACATGTTCGCGGAGGGTCATATCGCTTTGGTCGAAGGCACGGCCAGCCAGAAGCACCAGATTGCGAACGCGCCCGTACTGTTCGTCTACTCCATCGACGGTAACGATCCGCACCTTGCCATTAACGACGATGTGTTCGTGCGTGTTCATGACCGCCGATGCGGCGACAATGGTGTTTCCAAGATCCTGACGAATGGCTTGAACATCGGAGAGCTTGACGAAATCAGCTTCTACCTGGGCCAGGTTTTCGCCTCCCGCTTCGTAATCGGCATATACCAGGTTCGAGCCGATTCCGCGGATCTGGTCCAGGATCAGATTCTTGCCGGCGAGGGAGATGGTTACGACGAGAATCACCGAGGCATTCCCGATGATGAGGCCGAGGGCGGTGAGGAAGGTACGAAGGCGATTGGCCCGCAGGGCCTGCAGGCTGAAACTGACCGCCTCAGTGAGGTTCATGTCTAGAGATCAGACGCCGCCCACTTGTTTGAGTAGACGAAGAGCTTCTTCTTTCGGGGGGTCATCTACGGTGACCGGCGCGTGCATGTATCTCCGGAGCAGGTTCTTGGCCTCATCCAGATTACGCCTTTGCTTGATGTAAAGGTTCGCGCGCGCAAACCAGATCCGGGGAGATTCCGGAGCCACCTGCTGCGCCTGCTGGAATACAACTTCGCTCTCGCGCATACGGCCCTGATTGCCGAGGAATTTAGCCAATTCAATCAACTGGCCAACGCTACTCGGAGCTACCGCCACAGCCTGACGAAGCTGATCTTCCGCATTCTGATATTCCTTCCGCTTCTGGGCCAGCTTTGCTTTTTCGTAGTGGCCCTCGGCGGGGTCCACGGTTGAGATCTGATCGGCTATCTTCATTGCCTTATCGTGCCCGCCGCCCAAAAAGCCGGGAGCCTCCAGGTAGTAGTCGAAGAGATCGCTGAGCGCGTCGCTGTCCTTGGGATTCAACTGCACGGAGCGCTCGAATGCCTGCCGCGCTTTAGACGCGAAGCCAGGGGCCAAAAGCGGATTGGAACTTTCCGCTCTCTTGCCGAACGCCCGGCCCAGCCAGTCTATATACGCGGCGTTATCAGGCTGGCCGTCGGTTGCTTTCTGAAGATAATCGGCAGCCTGCTTGAAATCGGACAGCATGAAATAGTCGCGGCCGATCAGGAAATTTGTCGCGGGGTCCGAGCTGCTCTTATCCAACAATTCGAGGGAAGCCAGGTACTCAGTGTGTTTATACAAATCTTCGGCTTTCGTCAAGGATTGCGCGAAGAGCGGCATCCCGCACAACACGACCGCCGCCCAGCTAAAGCAAATGATCCAATGGCGCACCCCTGATGATTCCCTGCTCCTTCGCATTCTATGTTTTATCCCGAGCCCAATCAACAAGATGATGCGGCAACAGGCGAAGTTGCGGAAGTGTGCTCCAGAGGCATGAAAGGTATAGTAGTTTTAGATTGAAGTTCACGGAAGGAAAGGTAAAACGAATGATGCTCGCCCAATTGCGACGTTTGGTTGTCTCAAGCGGTTTCTTTCTACTGGTGGCCGCCAGCGCATGGGCCCAGACGACCACGCTGGAGGGCCAGGTGAAGGGCCCGGATGGTCAGCCGTATAAAGGCGCGGTCATCAATCTCACGCGGACGGATATCAAAGGCCACTACACGGTAAAGTCCGACAAAAAGGGACACTGGCTTTACACCGGACTGCCCTACGGGACATACGACATCACGTGCTCCATCAACGGCCAGGTGGTTGACAAGGTAAACGGGGTTCAATCGAAGTACGGCGAATCGGTAACAGTAGATTTCAACGCAGCCAAGGCGAAGCAGCAGCAGCAGGCGGCCGCGGCAGCCAATGAAAGCGGCCAGTTGACGCAAGAGCAGGCTCGCGGGATGACGAAGGAGCAGAAGGAACAATACGAGCAGCAGCTAAAGAAGAACGCCGAATCCATCAAAAAGAACAAAGCTCTGAACGACACCTACAACCTGGCTCAGACCGCATTGAAAGCTGCTCCAACCGAGACGGATCCGGCAAAGAAGGCTGCCGACTATAACACGGCTATCGATAATTTGAACAAAGCGGCGCAGATGGATGCCAATCAAGTGGCGATTTGGGACAGCCTGGGCGAGGCTTATACAGGGCTGGCCGCGACCCAGACCGGTGATGCGAAGACGAAATCATACGATTCGGCAATTGACGCGTACAAAAAGAGCCTGGCGCTAAAGCCGAATGACCCGGGCAATGCGGCAGTCTACAACCAGATTGGGAACATTTATGGCGCTGAGAAGAAGATGCCCGAGGCGACCGAAGCGCTGAACAAAGCAGCCCAACTGGACCCCTCCATGGCGGCGAAGGCGTACTTCAACATGGGCGCCAATATGGTGAACAGCGGCCATCCGGCCGAGGCGGCGGATTTCTTCAAGAAAGCAGCGGATGCGAATCCGAATTACGCCGATGCCTGGTATCAATACGGCAGCCTGCTGATGATGAAGGGCTCAGTTGATCCGAAAACAGGGCAGCAGACCTACCCTCCCGACACCGCAACGGCACTGAAGAAATATCTGGAACTGGAGCCGAATGGCAAACATGCACAAGAAGCGACCGCGATGCTGCAGGCCATGGGTGAAAAGGTTCAAACCAAGATCACAGTTCCGGGTTCTAAGAAGAAATAAGTGGATTGACTGCATCAAAGGATCAGAGGCCTTCACTGGCATCTGACCGTTCGGCTTTACTCAAATGCTTCGCGCAGCTCTTGAACTTCTGATCACGATCATTCTCGTGATGGCGGCACGGGCCATACTCACAAGCTTTCTGAAGGGAATTGCGAACAGCTCTTCAGCGGCTTTCCAGCGCGGACCGCAGGAGCCGAGGGCTCCAAGTGGTCCAGATTCGAGTGCGTCCGCGAAAGCTCCGAAAGGAAACGAGCTGCACAAAGATCCGGTATGCGGCACCTACGTAGCGGAATCGACCAAGTTCAAACGCCAAGCCGGCGGGCAGGCGTTCTACTACTGTTCGGAGAGCTGTAAAGAGAAGCACGCGCTGGTTGCACGGTAACCGGGGAAGCTCCTTTCAGTGGCGGCTCTGTTCTGTTCTAACCCATCCATTGCGGGTTTTGAATGGTGCCGTCAAAGACGGTACTGACTTTGAACAGCTCGTATTGGCCTTGCTGAGCTGCGGCGCGCGTCTTGTCCAGAATCGCGATCACTTGCGCTTCCGTCATAGGCTTGAACGTCCGGGCAGCCGCAAACGCCTGATCGAGAATTTTCATGCTTTCACAGCCGGTGATAACCACCGAGGTGGGCAGATTCAGCGCATAGTGGAGGCATTCGAGCGGGGTAACTGTGTTGCTCTTCAGAATGATTCCACTGCCCATCGGCTTCATCCCAAGAACCGCAATTCCCTGCTCCACCAATTTCGGGAGCACATTGTTCGCAAAACTGCGGAAGTGAGCGTCCATGGGATTCAGGGGCATCTGGCAGGAATCGAAGTGGAAATTATGCTGCCTGGCGACATCGAGCATGCGTTCATGGACGAGCGGATCTTTGTGCCCGGTGAAACCAACATAACGAATTTTCCCTGCCTGTTTCGCTGCCAGTACCGCTTCCAGAGCGCCGCCTTTTGCAAAGAACCTGTCGGGATCATCCAGCCTGATGTTCTCGTGGAATTGGATGAGATCGATGTGATCTGTTTGCAGCCGCTGCAGCGACTGGTTAATCTGCTGCGCCGCGGCTTGCCTGGTGCGGCCGTCGAACTTTGTCATGAGAAACGCCTTCTGACGATAGCCGTCACGCAATGCCTTTCCCATGCGAACCTCTGAAACGCCATTCGCATAATCCCAGCAGTTATCCAGAAAAGTGATGCCGCGGTCCAGAGCGGAGCGAACGATTCGGATGCCTTCTTCCTCGCTCGGCACCGAAATATGATAGCCGCCCAGGCCAATGGCCGAGATGCGCTCACCGGTGCTGCCCAATTTCCGATAGATCATTCCGTTCGATTGTGCCGATTCGGTTGTTTGAGCACCAGCCAAGGCCGCTATCCCCGCGCCGGCGATGACATTCAACGCTTGTCTTCGGTCCATACCAGATAATGTAGACCTTTTGAGCGTATATGTCCCAGTGATCGGCCTGTAACATCGTGAATGATGAACTGGTCAGCGGTCGGAGCGTTCCTGATGGCATTCGCGGTTGGATTCGGAGCCTTTGGAGCGCATGGTCTGAAAGGCAGGCTCGATGCCTATTCGATGTCGGTGTATGAGAAGGCCGTGTTCTACCATTTCGTACACGCGTTGGGCATATTGCTGATTGCGCTTCTGGCGCGCACAAATGCTATTTCGATTGCCGGGCAAGCGCGCGTGGGCTGGCTGTTGCTGATAGGCATCATTCTGTTCTCGGGGAGCCTGTATGCACTGGCACTCTCGGGAGTGCGCATCCTGGGCGCCATTACGCCAATTGGCGGCATCGCCTTTATTGCCGGCTGGCTGGTGCTGGCCTACGAACTGCTAAGAGTTCAGCGAGGGTGAGCCTGAACGCGCACGAGCGTGCGCGCGCCCATGCCGTCAGGCAACTCATAGCGGCATACGATTTCGGCAGTAATCCTGTGCGAATTCACATCGTGAAGCTCTGTTTCCACTTCCGGTCCCTTGTATAGCATCAGCCGTGCGCCCTGTTTAAGCGACCTGGCGAAGACATCGAGGAGACGGTGCATGGGAGCGACCGCACGAGCAATGATGATTTCCGGATGTTGGGACAGGGCTTTGGTTTCGGCGCGCTCCGCTGCCACATGAACATTGCAAAGTTCCAGGGCCTCCACAGCCGAATCGACAAAGCGGGCCTTCTTCTGAGTCGATTCCGCCAGAATGAAACGGGTATCGGGCAGCACAATTGCAAGCGGCAGTCCGGGAAAGCCCGCGCCGGTTCCCGCATCTAAAACACGTTTCGCGCCGCAAAAATACTTCCATGGGGCGACGGAGTCGTAGACATGCTTAATCGCAGCCTCCTGCGGATTCGTGATCCTGGTGAGGTTCATGCGCTCATTCGCAGCGAGGATGAGATGGAGGTGCTGCGCCGCCTTGATGATGAGCCGCTCCCGGTGCGGCATATCGGCGGGCAATACGCGTTCCAGTTCCTCCTCAAACTGCACCTTTTCATCATGGCATTGGCAGGTATTCTTCGAAGCGCGAGTTGGTACGCGAAGATGGAATGAATGTTAACGGCAGGAATTGTGGGGCTTCCCAACGTGGGAAAGAGCACTTTGTTCAACGCGGTGACGCAAACCAGAAAGGCGCTGGCCGCAAACTATCGCTTTTGCACGATTGAACCGAACACCGGAATTGTGACAGTTCCGGATGAGCGCCTAGAGGTGCTGGCGAAAATGAGCGCCTCACAGAAAATCGTGCCTGCGGTATTTGAGTTCGTCGACATTGCCGGGCTGGTGAAGGGCGCCAGCAAAGGAGAGGGTCTGGGCAATCAGTTTCTGGGCCACATCCGCGAGGTGGATGCGATTGTTCAGGTGGTGCGCTGCTTTGAAGACGCGAATATTGAACATGTGATGGATACGGTTGATCCTGTCCGCGATATCGAGATTGTCAATACCGAATTGGTACTGGCAGATCTGGAGTCGGTTGAGAAACGGAAGGCGAAGCAGCAGAAAACGGCGAAGAGCGGAGACAAGAAGGCGCTGGCCGAAGTGGAGCTTCTGGATAGGCTCGAGCGGCACCTCAATTCGGGCAAAACGGTAGTCACATTGGACCTTGCGCCTGAAGAGAAGGCGGTTGTGCGAGGCTTTTTTCTGTTGACATCGAAGCCGACCCTGTTCGCCTGTAACGTTGCCGAAGGCGATTTGGCGATCGCTGAAACCAACAAATTCGTGCGGCAAGTACGCGAATACGTGCAGAAGCACCATGACACGGGAGCGGTGGTCGTATCGGCAGAAATTGAATCTGAGCTGGTGACGTTATCCAAAGAGGAGCGGCAAGAATATCTGGCAGGCCTGGGCGTAATGGACACGGGCGCCAGTAACTTGATCCGGGAAGCCTATCACCTGCTGGGGCTTCGCACGTTTCTGACGACAGGGGAGAAAGAGAGCCGCGCCTGGACGATCCACGCGGGCGATAAAGCCCCGCAAGCGGCCGGCGTGATTCACTCCGATTTTGAAAAGAGCTTCATATCCGCCGAGTGCGTTTCCTACGATGATCTTGTTACGGCAGGTTCTTTTGCGCGCGCCCGCGAGCTGGGCAAGCTGCGTACGGAAGGCAAAGAATACGTCGTGCAAGATGGCGATGTTATCGAGTTCAAGACGTTTTTGTAAAGCCGCCTGGCACTTACTGGTCTTGCTTAAACAATTCGCTGCGGTCAATTCGCTCTCCACGGAACATCACCGAATTGATGTGCTCGGTGTTCGAGATGTCTTGCACCGGATCGCCCTCCAGGAGAACCAGATTCGCATCGCGGCCGGACTGAATGATGCCCATCCGGTCGTCAGCGTGAAGAATTTTCGCGGCATTGTAGGTGGCAGCTTGCAACGCCACGGCCGGCTGAATCCCGGCTCTTACCCAGAGCTCCAGCTCGTGCTGTACGGTCGGGCCGTGAATCACTAACATATTGCCAGCATCGCTACCGGCGATCAACATGACTCCACATTTGTATGCATGGAGCAGGTTTTGGTTAACGTGATCCAGCAGGGCCTTGAACTGTTCAGGATCTACCTTGTTCTGTTTGTTGATAATCTCGCGAGTCGATTCGAGCAGATCAGCCGGGGCGGCCTGCTGCAGCAGCGAGCGATTCAGCAGGTCCGGGTTTCCTGTTCGTAAATCCACGATTGCTTCGAAGACGCTGAGCGTGGGATCGTATGCAATGCCTTTCCTCTTCATCTCCGCGAACGTGGAGTCCGGAATCAAATCAACGCTTGAGCCGTGTTCGACGCTATTGGTCCCCGCCTCGACTGCGTCCTTCACATCCGCGGCACTCCCAGTGTGTGTCGCCGAAGGCAGGCCATCGTGAGCGGCCTCCGAGATTACGCCATCGTATATGTTCGTATCCAGCCGGTTAAATCGTCCCCAATATCCATTTCCGGCCTCAAGGACGCCTTTAATGCAATCAACCCCGGCGTTCTTCAGATCATCGACCATTTTCCGTGCCTCATCCTGGGATTTCGGCAGGCGTAGGAACTGCTCTTCGCCCTCCTTCCGCAGACTCTCGGGAAGAACCTTCAAGAGTTCCGTGGGATGGCCGCCTTGTGCAGTAAACAGCGGGCCGCAGGCAAAGAATTGCGCTCCCAGGTGTTTGCCCGAATTGATTTCACCACGAAGTTGAAGCGACTGATTCAGCCAGTCACCGGTGCTTCGGACGGCCGTGATACCGCTGTATAGATAGGCTGCGAGCCTGCGCTTGGCCGCGCTCGGATCGGCGTACTTGCTCGGATCGCGGTAAACACCGCCAGGCGCGCCAATGTGGACGTGCATATCGGTCAAACCGGGCATCAGTGTCTTTCCGGCGGCGTCAACGACATCGGCATCGAGCGATTTCGTATCGGGGGGTGGGGCGGTAAAGACCTGGGCAATCTTTCCAACGCGGACAAGCACCGCGCCATTCGGAATCACCGTTCCGTTACCGACAAAGATTCGAGCGTTTTGGAATAGTACGGAGCGGTTGCGAGCCTCGGCACGCGCGAGAATTTTCGCTTGTTCGATATTCTGCTTTGTTCGCGCCTGGTAAATGCCCATGATGAAAAAAGGAGCAAGCACGGCCAGAATCCAAAGCTTCGCCGAACCGGCGATTTTCTCTTCCTTTTCCCAGCGAAACAGTTTCGTGCCCACGATGAGAGCAACGGCGAGGGTGATGAGGAGCGCAAAGACCGCAATGAGATTTGTCCAGACCGTTTGACCGCCGATCATGATGGCTACCGTACCTTGGTACAGATAAGTCGCCGGCATGAACTGGGCAATGGTCTGGACCCAAACCGGCATGATGCTAATTGGGAATGTTGCTCCGCTTAGGAACAGCATTGGAAGATACAAAATCTGGGTGAGGATATTTGCTTCCTGAGCTGAATTGACTACCGCGGCGACGATCATGCCCAGGGCACGAAAGGCGATCACGCCCACGGATATAAACAACACAATGGAGAGCAGGTTGTGAGGAACCGGCATGCGATAGACCGCAGCGGCAAAGAAAAAGAACAGGAAAACAGAGGGTAGAAAGGAGACTAACCCGGAAACCAGTGAGGCAACGATGATGGGCGCCGCGCTAACCGGGGCCACCTTGAAGCGGCGGAGCACATTCGTCTCCCGGTCCTGAACCGCGCGCATGCCCGCACCGAAAAAGCCGTTGCCCAGGACGCCGATTATCAGAACCATGGAGATGACCTGGGCCATGGCGGCGGGGCTTTGACGGCCGTCGAATAGCTGGGCGAAAAGGAAGAAGAAGACCAGCGGAAAAAGGTAACTGAAGAACAGGACCGAACGGTCGCGGCCCATCAGACGCAAAGTGCTTTTAATCTGCGCGAGGTAAGGTCTCATTATTCGCGCAGCTTCCTTCCGGTGAGCTCGATGAAGACATCCTCAAGGGTGGGGCGTTTCAGATGGATATCGGTTAGCGTCAAGCCGTGCTGATCAATCCATTTGACGAGTTCGACAATAGCCGCTGGAGGGGAGGCGGTCTGAATGGAAAGAGTGCGGCCTTCATCGCGAGTCGCGTACTTCTCGTCACGTAATGCCTCCGGCAGTTCATTGATCGGCATGGCAGCGTTAGTGGTCACTTCAACCAGCGATTGCCCAAGCACGCGCTGCTGAATTTCGCGAGGCGTGCCGAGCTCGATAATCTTGCCTCCATCGATGATTGCGACTCGATCGCAAAGACGTTCGGCTTCTTCGATGTAATGCGTAGTGATCAGGATGGAGCGATGGTTTTCTTTCAGTTCCTGAATGACGCTATGGATCTCGTGCCGCACTTGCGGGTCGAGGCCGGTAGTCGGCTCGTCGAGGAAGAGAAGCGTGGGCTCATTCAGCAGGGCTAAGGCAAGAGCGACGCGCTGCTTCTGCCCTCCCGAAAGAGATTTGTAGAACGCCTCTCTCTTCTCCCAGAGCTGTAGGCGCTGCAGGATCTTGCCGCGATCGGTCTGGCGATCGTAAAAGGCTGCAAACAGATCGAGCGCCTCGTGAACCTTGATCTTGTCGGGCAGGTTTGTCGCCTGCAGACAAACGCCTATGCGGTTCTTGATCTGCTTGCTTTGCAGCGCGGGATCAAACCCCAATACCGAGACTTCTCCACTAGTGCGCGGCCGCAGCCCCTCGAGAATTTCAATGGTGGTGGTCTTCCCCGCCCCATTGGGTCCAAGCAAGCCGAAGACTTCGCCGGATCCGATCTCGAGGTCGATTCCGCGCACTGCCTCGACGTCGCCGTACGACTTATAGAGATTTCGAACGAGGATGGGAGATTGGCTCATTAACGAAATAGGCGGCCACTTAGGCCTGGGGCTCAGTGGCGAGATTTGACACTTCGCCGCGGATCAGATCTTCGTAGGTCTCCCGTGCCCTCGCGATGATAATACGATCACCATCCACCAAAAGTTCACAGGGACGTGGCCGTGAGTTGTAGTTGGACGAAAGGACAAAGCCGTAAGCGCCGGCGGTCTGGATTGCCAGCAAATCGCCCGGATTCATCGAAGGCAGTTCCCGGCCACGCGCAAAGAAATCGCCGCTCTCGCAGATGGGTCCGACTACATCGGCGTGAATTGTGGGACCGGAGGCGTGCTGGCGCACGGGCACGATTTCATGATGGGCCTGGTAGAGCGAAGGCCGGATGAGGTCGTTCATGGCTGCATCGACGATCACAAAAGTTTTGCGGCCGTTACACTTCGTAAGCAGCACTCGGGTTAACAGCAGGCCGGCCTCAGCGACAATTGACCGGCCAGGCTCCAGCGTGAGGATCAAGCCGGAACCTTCCAGCTTTGGCCGCAGGCGGTCCAGGAAAGTTTCGATATCCGCGGCGCGCTCAGACGGCCTGTAAGCGACGCCGAGGCCGCCGCCAAGGTCAAGGTTGCGGATGGCAATACCTTGCGCGCGCAACCGCGAAACCAGCCCCAGTGCCTTTCCGGCGGATTCGAGCAACGGTTCGACATCAAGTAATTGCGAGCCGATGTGGCAGCTTACGCCTTCGACGGAGACGCCAGGAAGATGAGCCGCGCGCGCGTAGATCTGTTCGGCGGCATCGATATCCACGCCGAACTTATGCTCTCGCAGACCGGTCGAAATGTACGGATGAGTGATGGCATCAACGTCCGGATTAACGCGGATGGCGATGGCTGCCGTTCGCCCAAGCTCAACGGCTATCCGCGAGATGAGATGAATCTCGGCTTCCGATTCGCAATTGAAGCTATGTATCTGCTGGTCCAGCGCAAAACGAATTTCCGCTTCCGTCTTCCCGACTCCGGAGAACACCACTGAGCGGGGGGCGCCGCCGGAGGCCAGCACGCGATAGAGTTCGCCTCCGGACACGATATCGAAGCCCGCACCCTCTGCTTTGAGTGCTGCGAGAATGGCGAGATTCGAATTCGCTTTCACCGAATAACAGATACGGTGGGGTAATGTCTGAAGGGCGCTCTTGTAGGATCGGAATCGCCCGACAATCGCCGCTTTGGAATAAACGTACGCGGGAGTTCCATACACGCCGGCAGCAGCGGATAGCGCGACCTCCTCACAGAACAGCTCGCTATTCCGGTAAGTAAATGCTTTATCGAGCATCAGCCGGTCAAAGCACCCTAAGCGCAATTACGGTTTGATCGTCTGTCAGAGGAGTCGCGCCGCGAAAAGCATCGATGTCATCGAAGATCCTATTCACAATCTGTTGCGGGGGAAGCTTGTAGTGCGCAGTCACGACCTTTTTGAGACGGCCCCGGCCGTAGCTCTCGGCATCGTCGTCATATACAGTCGAGCCGGGCGAGACCTGATCGCCGAGCTGATCTTCAACCCCGTCGGAATACAAGACCAGGAGATCGTCCGGCTCGGCGACGATCTCGACTTGATCGTAGTGTTGATCGTCGAGGAGACCGATAGGCATGCCCTCAGCACGGGAGTCGATGATCTTTCCAGCGCGGCAAAGCATGGGCGGAAGGGTACCGGCGCTGACAACGGTAAACGTTCGGGTCCGTGCCGCCCAGGTAATCAAAGATAAGGTCGCATACTGGGCGTCGACTCTTCGTTCGAGGAGCGCCTCATTCAAAGATCGCATGAGTTCCGAGGGGCTACGCCGTCTGGGAGCAAGCGTTCGCAGAAGACCGGAGATGAGCGCGCCGTAGAGAGCGGCGGCCGCTCCCTTTCCACTCACATCGCCGAATGCAATTAGGGTGTACTCATCGCTGTGCTCGAAAAAATCATAAAGATCGCCGCTGATTTCGCGCGCGGGCCGGGTGTTCAGGCCGATTTCGACGCCGATAACGTCGGAAATTGTGCGGGGCATCAGCACGGATTGAAGTTTGTAGGCGGCCCGAAGATCCTGCTCCATGCGCTGTTCGCGCTGCGCAAGTTCCTGATACAGCCTGGCGTTTTCTACAGAAGTCGCAATCTGAGGCGCAAGGAGGGTGAGGGCGCGCACGTGATCGTCGGTAAAAAACGCCAGGCGAACGCTTTCAAGATCCAGAACTCCGATCACACGGCCGCGCAGGATGAGCGGAACCGCGACTTCCGACCGGATATCGCTATGGGCAGCGATGTAGCGGGGATCCTGCGTCACATCCGCAACGCGTATCACCTGCCGTGTTTCAGCCGCAGCGCCGGTAATCCCCTTACCAATCTCAATCGTTTCAATGGTGTCTTTTTCGTCGTAGCGTTGGCTGAACCGGCAGCGAAGGAGACCTCTCTCCGGGTCGACAAGGTATACGCTGAATGCGTCAAAGTTGATCAGCGCGCGAATGGTGACTGTAATTTTAGTAAGCAGCTCATCGATTTCAAGGATGGAACTGAATTCCTGCGACAGATGGGCGAGAACGCGCAGGGTTCGGTTCTGGCCATTGACACGGCGGTACAGGCGGGCGTTGTCGATTGCGGTCCCGACGCGAGTGGCAATCAGGGCCAGCAGAGCTTTATCTTGTTCGGAAAAGGCGTTGAGGCGAGTAGATTGAAGGTCGATGACGCCAACAAGTTTGCCGCGGACGAGCATGGGAACAGCCAACTCGGCGCGAACAGCGTCAAGCGCGTTCAGATAGCGCGAATCGGCGCGCACGTCTCCCAGAAGAATGGGCTGACGCGCTTCCGCAGCCGAACCTGTAATACCCTCGCCGACCCGAATTGACAGGCTCTTGGCGACTTCGTCGCGATGGCCAATCGAGTATCGCATCCGCAACGCGCGGCTGCGCTCGTTGTACAGGAGGATGGCGAAGAGTTCATAGGGGACCACCTCTTTAATAATTTCCGCGACGTTTGACAGCAGGCGGTCGAGATCGAGCGTTTCGGCCGTGACAGTGCTGACCTCCAGCAAAAAATCGAGCAGTTCGACGCGTTCGCGAAAGCGTACTTGAGTTTTGCGCGTGGTAGCCATCAATATGTGTCTGGATGACCGCCCGGCACGCGAGTAGCGGGTAGAGGCTGAGCTTGTGCAGGCGCGCCGGCTTCCAGTTCCCGCATGATCTCGACTCCCGCGCTGGTGCCGATGCGATTGGCTCCCGCGAGCACCATGGCGCTAAACGTTTCGAAAGAACGAATCCCTCCGGCTGCTTTGACGCCAGCGGAATTGCCCACAATTTGACGCAGGAGTTTCACACCTTCCACTGTTGCACCCGACTTTGAAAATCCGGTTGAAGTTTTGACGAAATCCGCACCTGACTCAACCGCAACACGACAGGCGGAAATCTTCTCCTCGTCCGTAAGCAGACAGGTTTCCAGAATCACTTTGAGAATGCCGCCTTGAGCATGGGCCAGATCAGCAAGCTGTCTGGTTTCGTCCTGAAGCGTTTCCAAGTTGCCCGACCGCAAAGCACCGGCATTCTGAACCATGTCCAGCTCTTTCGCACCTTCCAATAATGCAAGCTTGGCCTCGGCCACTTTGGTGGCGGATTCGTTTGCTCCCAGAGGAAAGCCTATCGGGGCGCAAACGTTCACACCCGAACCGCGCAAAGCCGCAACCGCGAAACGAACCCAATATGGGTTAACGCAAACCGAGGTGAAACCAAATTGACGAGCTTCCACACAAGCGGTGGCGATATCTTCCTGCGTGGCTTCCGGTTTCAGAACGGTATGATCGATCAGCAACGCGGCGGTCTTGGGATTTCTCAGTGTCTCGTCAACGCTCATTTCTTTGGATGAATCCGGAGGCGAGATTCACGCGCCGGACGCGCATGCTGGGTCAAGCATAACACGGCCAGCAGATCCAACAGCCAGTGTATGGCAGGGGCATGATAGAAGATGTGGGCGGAAATCCCATTACGAACGTGTTTCGGGGGCTGCTGATTGGCTCTTGGATAGCAACCCTGATCTGCTGGGAACGGCGCAAAGTGCTCCGGCCTGTCCGGGATAACAAGCTCCGCCGGGACGTTCGCAACTTCGGGATGGCGGCACTTGCCGGCGCGGTGGTGCAGCTCATGGAAGCCCCGGTGGCGTTCTGGCTTGCGCGGCGCGCCGAGAAGATGCAAGCCGGGCTTTTGCAGCATGTGCCGGGTCCGTCTATCGTGCGAATCGGACTGGGCATCGTTTTGCTCGATTACACGCTCTACCAATGGCATGTGCTTACCCATCGGGTTCCTTTCCTGTGGCGTTTCCACCAGGTGCATCACATTGATCGAGAGATGGATGCTTCAACTGCGCTCCGTTTTCATTTCGGCGAAATAGCGCTGTCCGTTGCCTATAGAGCTGCGCAAATCCGGATCATCGGCCCAGGTCCAACCACGGTTGCGGGCTGGCAGATATTCCTGTTCCTCTGTATTCTGTTCCACCACTCCAATGTGCGCCTTCCACTTGCTTGGGAGCGGCGCGCGGCCTGGTTCGTTGTGACGCCGCGATTGCACGGCATTCACCATTCCATTGCGCCGCACGAGGTCAACTCGAACTGGTCCAGCGGGCTGACAATCTGGGACTGGCTGCATGGAACGCTCCGGACAGATATCCCGCAGAAGGCGATCGTAATCGGTGTTTCCGGTCATCTGAACGATCGCGATCAGACGATAGGGAACCTCCTTACGCTGCCATTTCGGGAGAGTACATCGGTTCCGCCCATGTCGCCGCGATCGGTACGGCAATTGCCGTCGCTGCTAACGTGACCCGTCGATAAGAATTTTTCCAGCTACCGCGCTCTTTTTAGAAGATGGCGGAACTTTCTCTTTCGATCCTGAGTTGGAATCTGTACCTTGGCGCTGATGTAAGCCGTGTTATCGGAGTGGATTCAATGTTACTCCCCGGAAGAGTTGCAGCCGTTTGGGAGACGGTGAATAGAACCGATTTCCGCTCCAGAGCGAAAAAGATAGCCGGGGCCATTTGCCGTGAACGGCCCGATGTAATCGCGTTGCAGGAGGTTTGCCGGTGGAGTTCGCTTCATAGGCGCCCGCTCAACGAGCGAGCCATTCCAGAAACAGTGGAATACGACTTCCTGGAAACGTTGCTCGGTGAATTGAACGCACGAGGTGAAATCTATTTCACTGCGGCGCGGTCGCGGGGAATCGATGTGCTGTTGCCGGCGGCAAACGGACCCGATATCCGGCTGGAAGATTCGCTGGTTCTGCTGCTTCGCGCAGGGCGCGGACACAAAGGACTCAGATGGGCAAAACCACAGACCGGCCGGTTTGCGGCAAACCTGCGGACCACACTTGATGGAGAGCCATTTGAGATTAAGCGCGGCTGGACTTCCGTCGATCTTGTGGCAGGCGAACAGCAGGTACGCATTATTAATACGCATCTGGAATACTTTAGTTCCGCAGTGCAACCCGCGCAGCTTTCCGAGATCCTGAATGGACCGGGGAGCATCCCGGGCGCAGTTATTCTGACCGGCGATTTTAATGCACATCCGGGGTCGGCCACATGGCAGATGCTGAAGAGTTCAGGGTATGTGGATGCGTGGGAAACCGCAGGTGGAGGCCCCGGTCACACGTCAGGCCGCACTGAGGATCTCCGCAACCAGCAACCGGCACTGAAAGAACGCATCGATTGGATCATGTGCCGGGGCGGGATGGAGGTCTTGCAAACATCGCTGATAGGCTCCGAGCTATCGGATCGCACGCCAGAGGGAATGTGGCCATCCGATCATGCAGGCCTTTGCGCGAGAGTGTTGCTGCGAGCGGATGTATTGCAGAGCGGGTTGCGTGAACAATCGTCGATGCGGCAACCGGGCGAACTCATCGAAGTTGTTTAAAAGAGCGTTGAACCCATTTTTATGGGAAAATGGGCTTGTGAAAACTACGGTGGAGCTTCCCGACATGCTTTTCCGAAAGGCAAAGGCCGCAGCCGCCGAAGAGGGCAAGAGTCTCAAGGATTTCTTCGCGGAGGCAGTAAAGGACAGGCTTGGACGCCCTGTTTCAGCGCAGAGCACGGGCAAACCTTGGGAAGCTGCCTTTGGCGGGCTGCGGTCCTTACATCGCGAGAACCTTCGAATTGATCGAATCATCTCGTCGGAGTTCGAATCGATCGATGAAGAAGAATGGCACTGATCTTTGATACAAATGCCCTTTCGGCTTTTGCCGACGGGGATGCCGCCTTGAGGAGCACCATATCGGCCGAGGACGAATTGGCTCTTCCGTCGATTGTCTTGGGCGAGTATTTATTCGGCGTTCGTCAGTCGCGATATCGAAGCCGGTATGAAAACTGGCTGCGGCAATACCTGAGCATATTCACGATTTTTCAGGTCGGTTCAAATACTGCGGAACATTATGCCGAGATTCGATCTGAATTGAAAGCAGTGGGCCAGCCCATACCGACCAACGATGTTTGGATTGCCGCGGTAGCGCGTGAACACCGTGACCGTTTGGCAACGCGAGATGCTCACTTTCGGCTAGTTCGCGGAATCCGCGTGCTTTCTTGGTAGGCGTTTGCTTGCCGAACACATCCCAGTCTTTCGATGTGTGATCAGCAGTGCCGTGACAGCTATCGTAGCTATCGCGCCAGCGCACACAGCCAGGTTCTTCGCAAGGCGCCTGTCTAATGTTGATCGAGGCCTTGCGCCGGAAATGTGCTCCGGGCGGATTCCAACCCCTACTACGCGAGCCAGCAGGCGCTGTACGCCTGGTATTCGCGTCCCCACTTTCAATTGCCAGGGAGGTTTCAGCGGACCTGTATTTTGGAAAACACGTTCGAAAACTTTGTGCGCGTTTACCTGTAGGCGCTGGGTTACGCGCGTGGGGAACTCCCGCCGCTGCTGCACTCGCGCCAGCAAAGCTTCATCGATGCGCCCCTGCAGAAGTGGCTCTGCCAGAAGATTCGCGGCAGCAACCGCATCCTGAATCGCGAGATTGATGCCTACTCCGCCGGCAGGCGACATCGCATGCGCCGCGTCACCAATACACAGCAGACCAGGTCTATACCATCGCCAGAGGCGATTAATCCGCACCGATAATAACTTGATCTGATCCCAATCTTTCAATTCCTCCACACGATCGCCGAGATAAGGAGCAATCTGCCGGATATTTTGCTGGAATGCCGCGAGACCATTCCGTTTCATAACCTCGAATGAACCCTTACGAATAATGAACCCCGCTTGAAAATAATCGCCGCGGTTGATGAGAATCAGGACCTTCCCGTAGTTGATATTTCCGAATAGCTGCTCGGGATCGTTGCTTACCCGGCTAACGCGAAACCAAAGCACATCAATGGGAACCCCAAACTCCTGCACCTCGAGTTGTGCGGCGTTCCGCATTGTGGAATGCCGGCCATCGCAAGCGACCACCAGGTCCGCCCGGATCTGGACATCGGCTTCAGCGGTTCGAGCGGTCACTCCGATCACCCGCCCGTTATCGCGCATCAAGCCGACCGCCTCGTGCCTCATTCGAAGCTGGAATTTGGGGAAACTCTTCGCCCGCTCGGAAAGAAAGCTTAGGAAATCCCACTGCGGCATGAGCGCAACGAACTTGCAATGAGACGGAACGTGCCGGAAATTGGCAGCCTGGAAGTGATAGCCGCCGAATACGCCGCCAACCGAAGTCAACTGCTGGTGCGGCATCCGCAAAAACTCTTCTAATAGGCCCAGCTCATACATGATTTCCAGCGTGGATGGATGCACGGTATCACCACGGAAATCTCGAAAGAAATCGTTGTGTTTTTCGAGCACCGTGACCTGCACGCCCGCACGGGCCAATAAGTAACCGAGCATCATGCCGGCCGGGCCCCCGCCAACAACACAACAGTCTGTCTTGAATGTTTGAGCAGTCATAAAAGGTAAGCGTTGGAGACTCTTTTCAATCTACCCGGTGCGACCGGTTGGGACAGACGCTGTGAAAATCGGCATTCTTGCCATCCGAAGCCTTGAAACGGAGTCGCGAGCGTAAGTGATTTTATTCCCATCGCTTTCGGCCGCTGCGCTGGTTCCACACCGCTTTGCCTGGTTGTCATAGGCATACAATTCATATCAGGACAAGTGGATGCTTCTCCAATTCCCCAGTACGAACAACCCCGAAGTTGATCTGAAGACAACCTACGACGCGGTGGTCGTCGGCTCCGGCGCGGCAGGCGGTATGGCTGCGCACGTGCTTACATCCCACGGCCTGAAAGTACTGCTGCTTGAAGCAGGCAAATATCAGGACACCAGCAAAATTCTGCACTCGATGGAGTGGCCTTACGATCACCCTCGCCGGGGTAAAATGCCGCCGGATTATCACGCGCTTAGCGCGCGCGAATATACGTTCCGCAAATCGCCGTACGCGGAAAATTCGCCGTATAAGAAGGTCACGTCGTATGTCCAGCAATGGGGAGGCTCGGATTACAGCAAGACACTTGTGGTGGACGAAAAGCAGAACCCGTACAGCGGCACGCGTTACGCCTGGGTCCGCTCGCGCGTGGTTGGCGGGAAGACAAATATCTGGGGCCGCCTCGCGCTGCGTCTCTCGGATTTCGATTTCAAAGCCAAAGATCACGACGGACATGGCGAAAACTGGCCCATCTCGTATGCCGACGTCGCGCCGTATTACGACAGAGTGGATCGCTATCTCGGTGTATCCGGATTCCCGGAACACCGGCCGGAAATGCCCGACGGGCAGTTCATGCGCCCTTTGAAATTGAACTACTCGGCCTTAAAGCTCCGCGAAACGCTGAAGGGAATGGATCGGTGCCTTACGCCTTATCGCGCCGGCGTTGCGACTGACCAACTCAAGCACAATAAGTATCGCGCTCACTGCTACGGACGCGGCGCTTGCAACCGTCATGTGGGCGGCTGTGATATTCATGCGGCTTTCGATTCACCTACCGGCCTGATCCGCCCAGCCATGGACACCGGCAATCTGACCCTTCGGCCGAATTCGACGGTTTACGAAGTGACTGTTGACAAAAATACCGGAAAAGCCACGGGGGTTTCGTTCATCGACAGCGAAACGAAAAAGAGCTATCAGGTAAAGGCGAAGGCGGTGCTGCTGGCGGCTTCCACGCTGGAAACCGCGCGGCTGATGCTGCTCTCAAAATCGAGTCTCTATCCAAACGGGATCGCCAACTCCAGCGGGCATGTCGGACACAATTTCTGCGAGCACGTAATGGGTCCATCCATCGGCGGCTTCATGCCCGACCTGGTTGGTAAACAGCGCACGCTGGATGATGGCCGCCCGGGCGGCTTCTATGTTCCGCGTTTTCGAAATCTCAACACGCACCATGTTGATTTCCTCCGAGGATATGGCTTCGAAGGCGGCGCAGGCTGCGGCATGACGCCGGGCACTGCCTACACAACGCCCGGTTTCGGAGAGGAATACAAGAAGAAGGTTCGCGATTATGCGGGCGCGACCATCGAAATGGGTGGCTTCGGAGAGGTGTTGGCGCGTTATGAAAACCAGGTTGAAATCGATCCCAACCTGAAAGATGCCTGGGGCATTCCAGTCCTGCGCTTCAATTATCGCTTTGGCGAGAACGAGAAGAAAATGTGCGAGGACATGGCGAAAACGGCGCGGGAAATGTTCGAGGCCGCGAAGTTCGAGATCACTTCGGTTTCGGACAAAATGCTGCCTGAAGGTTGGTCAATCCACGAACTCGGAACATCGCGAATGGGTAACGATCCAAAGACGTCGGTGGTGAACCAGTTCCAGCAATGCCATGACGTGAAGAATCTGCTGGTTGTGGACGGCAGCACACACGTGAATGCATCTTGTCAAAACCCAACGTGGACCATTATGGCGCTCTGCTGGCGCTCTTGCGACAATTTGGCAGATCAGCTCAAGAAAGGAGAGGTCTGATGGATACGAACTTGAACCGCCGCGATCTCTTCAAGTTCCTGACCGCAGCGACCTTTGCCTCTACGCTTCAGTTGCCTGCCGCCGAGCCGGGCGCGCCGCTCTTCTTCACAAAGGATGAGTTCGCCATGCTCGACACGCTGACAGACCTGATCATTCCGACCGATGACCACTCTCCGGGAGCTCATGCGGCCGGTGTCGCTCCGTACATCGACAAAAGCGTCGCCGAGGCGTTTCTATCAGAAGAAAAAGACTCGTGGCGTAAGGGCCTTGCCGCTATTAACAAGTTGTCGGACACCATGCACCAGCGGCCTTTTCTGCAAACCAGTCACGATCAGCAGATCGCGCTGCTCAAAAAGATCTCGGCGAACGAGGACCATGGCAAAACCGAGCCTGAGAAATTCTTCGGGCAATTAAAGCAGACCACCGCCTCCGTGTATTATTCCTCTTCGATTGGCATTCATCAGGAGATGAACTACAAGGGCAATGTGGTTCTCGAGCAGTTCGTCGGTTACGATGCTGACGCTGCCGCGAATGGGATGCCTGCCTGGTCGCCCGATAAGTAAGCCCGCTTTAATAATGCTCCTGAAGCGTGCTCTTCTGTTTGGCAATCTCCAGAAGAGTTGGATAAAACTGAACGAACGTTGTATCGACGGCGCCGTGCTGCTGATGGCACGTGTAACAGGCCGCTGATGCCGGAAAGAGACTGCCGGATTGCCCGGACCGTCCGAAGCCGAAGAACGCCCATCCACCCGGAAAACGCCGCTCGTCCTTCACATGCACCTCCATGCCCGTCACTTCTCCCTGGACCCGACCGTTCTGGTTGATCGAACTCTTCGACAAAGATGAGCGCGTCTCCAGCACAAGCACGGTCTTGTCCGGCCATTTGCCGGTCGCAACGAATGATCGATACGCGGACGGATTGACAAAGACATTGTCGAATCCGGGGTTTTGGTCTGCCGGTCCCGGCGTGTAAGACATGCCAAGCCCGGAACTGAGCCAAATCCATTCGCGATAATTCGCCGGCCGGAGCATCCGGTGATCAGGCGTGTAGCGGAGTTCGGCGGAAGTATTTCCAGCGGGCTGTCCGTTCGTC
>DATIMA010000237.1:0-30774 GCA_035475915.1 Bryobacteraceae bacterium | reverse complement strand
GCATGGGCGTCACGGCAGCGGTCTCGGACTGGGCAACGCATCCCTAGATCTGTGGCCGGTCCTGCTGGAGAGTTGGCTCCGCAGCCGCGGTCTGCTCACGCCCGAGGCTTCCTCGACAGCAACCACGCCCGCAGCCCATCGATAATTCCCGTCTTGACCCAGGAATTGCTGCGCGCGCCCCATCCACAACGATCAAGGCATGCAACCCCAAATGCGAAATATCAACACTGAACCTGTCCTCCGCTCTTGGCGTCCTCACACGTAACTGGTTGCGTATTTCGGGGATCTTATTTTTTGGTAACCAAGGATGTTTCACTATGAATCAAAGTTTGAATAAAACGATGACGGCTGTGGCGATTGATCGATTTGGGGGGATTGAAACGCTAAAAACGCGCCAGCTTCAGATCCCGGATGTCGGCGCTGATGAAGTGCGGGTTCGAGTGGAAGCCGCGGGGGTGGGCGTTTGGGATCCGTTCGAACGCGAAGGCGGGTTTGCGAAAGAGTTCAATCTGAAGCCCCGGTTCCCGCTCGTGCTGGGGTCGGATGGCGCTGGAACTGTCGACGCTGTGGGAGACAACGTACAGCATTTCAAAAAAGGGGATCGCGTCTACGGAATCGCTTTTCTGAATCCGAAGGGCGGATTTTATTCGCAGTATGCCGTCGTGAAAGAAGATAGCGTGTCGCGCATTCCGGGAAAGCTGAGCATGCCTCAGGCCGCTGCTATGGCGGTTGACGGGATCACCGCGCTTGCGGGTCTGGATAAAGCGCTAGGCTTGAAAACCGGCGAGTCGGTGCTCATCCTTGGTGCGAGCGGCGGCATTGGCCACTTGGCCGTTCAATTCGCCAAGCGCATGGGGGCGCGCGTACTTGCCGTTGCCTCAGGCGATGACGGTGTCGCCTTTGTGCGGGGTCTTGGCGCGGATAAGGTTGTGGACGGAAAAAAGGATGATATCGCCGCCGCGGCGCGGCAGCTCGCTCCCCAGGGTCTCGATGCCGTCCTTTTAACCGCCGGCGGAGAAAGTGCCGAAATAGCCTTATCGACGCTGCGAAAAGGCGGACGCGCCGCGTATCCCAACGGCGTCCAGCCCATCCCCAAAGAACGTGCCGGAATAAAGATCCAAAGCTACGACGGCGAGTACGCGCCGCCGCCGTTCGAGAAGCTCAACCGCCTTATCGAAGCCGGCCCGTTTGAAGTCCATATCGCTCGGACATTCAATTTGGATCAAGCGGCCGATGCCCAACGCGCGCTCGAAGATCACTACATCGGCAAACTCGCGCTCATCACGCACTAAGGCGTTTCTTCGACTCCGATTCGATGCGTGGCGGCATCCCGCACGTGCCGCTGAACCCTAGAATTATCCTCTCGAATATGCACAAAACTACCGGAGCCGCCGTGTAGACTAGGCGGCGTGACGACACGCTCGCCTTTGTCCAGGTAATTTTGAGAGCGCGGGCAAGCGCTGAGCGCGCTTCGGAGCACTCTTCGGCTTTGCTTTCCATTGTTTCATCGGGGGCCGGCTCCTTTACCCGCTCCCGATGAGCGTCTATCATTTCAATGTCCCGAAACCCGGTATTTCGGCCCTTGTATCGAATGATAGTCTGCTCATGGATGACGGATGGAACAACAAGCTCTTCTGGAGAGAAGACTCGAGACCGCTTCATAGGTGGCACAGGCCTCTCGATGCTTCGGAACGTCTTGCTTCAGTTCGGCAGCGTCGCACTCATCGATCCAGCTGATTTATTCAAGCCCTATGCTAAGGCCCCTGTGTTCGGGCCTCTATTGACAAGGCCTCTCAAGATTTGATAGCCTACGACGCATTTAACGTACTTAGCGGGGAAGGCGGGGAGATGACCATTTACCTAACGAGCCTCCGAAAACTTTTCTTGACGTTCGTCGCATTGTCGATTCCCCTGGTAGCGCAGAGCGGCCTTGGGATCGTGACCGGGACGGTTAAGGACCCATCCAAAGCGGAGATTCCGAAGGCGACCGTCACGCTGACCAATACAGCCACTGCTGTCACGCGCACGTCCACGTCGAATGATGCGGGACTCTACTACTTCGGCGGCATGCCCGTTGGAGCCTATCACCTTACAGTGGAAGCGTCGGGTTTTGCGAAGTGGGAAACGGACTTCCAGATACAGGCGGGGCAAACGGTTACCGTGGATGCTACACTTCCCGTCGGCACGGTGCAATCGAAAGTAGATGTCAGCGGCGCAGCTTCCCAGATAGCCACTGAGGGTTCGCAGCTGAGCGACGTAAAGACCGCGCAAACCATTCACGACCTTCCCTTGAACGGCCGCCAGGTCAGCCTTCTATTTACTCTGACTCCCGGCGTCGAGGGCGGCCAGAATACACAAGATGGGGGGAATCCCCGCACCAACGGCATGATGGTGGGTTCGACGGAAATGCTGCTGGATGGCGTTTCGTATGTGGACCGGTTTGGAGGCGGTATTTCCCGGGTGCAGCCAGGGCTTGACACGATTCAGGAATACCGGATTGAAACGGCTGGTTCGGGCGCGTCCTTCGACCGTCCGGCCACGATTGAGCTGGTTACGAGGAGTGGAACGAACCAGTTCCATGGCGCCGCGTTTGAAACATTGCGCGACAATTACGGCGGCCTGGTGGCGCGGGCGGTGCAGGACGGTAACACGCCGGCCAAGCTAATTCGCAACGAGTTTGGCGGCTGGGTCGGCGGCCCGATCAAGAAGAACAAAACCTTTTTTTTCTACGACCAGGAACTTTTGAAGCAGCGGCAGGAGGTTTTCGCGCAAACGGCGGTTCCTACCGCAGCGATGTGGAACGGCGATTTCAGTAACGCCACCGATACCAGCGGAAACAAGATCACCATCTACAATCCATACACCACAAACGCGCAAGGGGTCCGGCAGCCATTCGCCGGCAACATCATTCCGCAGACCGTGCTGGACACGCCCGTTATCAATGTGTTCAAGGGCATCTCACCGGTGCCGAGCGGCCCGAATGCAACAGCGAATCCGTGGACCGGCCTGAATTTCCAGACGTTTTATCCAAATACCACGGATACGAACACGCTTACCGGGCGTCTTGACCAGGTCTTCTCGGACAAAGACAGTTTGTCGGCCCGCTACACGCAGGCTTTCCTCAACTCGCTGCTGGCAGGCGGGCGCTATGGCTACCCGCCACCTGGCGTAACCAACGGAACCGGCACCGAGGCCCAGAAGGCCAACGTATTTTCCATCGTCACGCATTGGACCCATACATTCAGCCCGACTCTTCTGAACGAGCTGCAGCTTTCCGCGCACCGCTCGTCAGATACTAGCGGCACTAACGGTCTGGATGTAAATTGGGACGCCAAACTGGGCCTGCCAAACCCGTTCGGCGCAACCGGTTGGCCTACCGTCTACACCGACGCCTACAACATGTTCTACTACGGCGGATGGGATGGCGATAACAGGAAGGACCAGCAGTTGACGCAATACCAGATCGACGATAGCGCAACGTGGGTCAAGGGAAAGCATACGTTCAAGTTCGGATTCAAGGGCCGCCAGGAATTCAACAACGTCCGTGAGTTGCAACAGGCTCAGGGGTCGGACACTTTCGATAGCCCATGGACCGGACTATACGACGCCTCGGCGCAGGCCATCGCACCATTTACCGGGTCGGGACTTGCCAGTCTGGAACTCGGCCTGCCCGGGTATCTCTCCAATCAGTACAATCGCGGGTACTTCTATTTCCAGCAGAAGGAAATCGGATTCTACGGAGAGGATAGCTGGAAGCTGAGCCCGAAACTGACGGTAAGTCTCGGCCTGCGTTGGGAGTTCTGGACGCCCTATAAAGAGAAGCAGAACCGTCTCGTGAACCTCAACCTGAATACCGTGTTGAGTGATCCGGCCTCCATGCAGGTGGTGCTTCCGGGTAACACAACTCTGAACTCCATTCCCGGGCTTCCAACGCCTGTAATCAACGCTTGGGCCGCGCGCGGACTAACGGCCGTTACTGCGAATTCGATCGGCTTTCCTAGTGCCCTCACTCCGAATGTCTGGGATGACATCTCCCCCCATCTCGCGGTTGCATACCGGCTCAGCGATAAATGGGTGCTTCGCGGCGGGTATGGGACGTATTACTTCCCTATGCCCTTATCACAAATCCTGCAGGCGATGCGCGTCAATCCTCCGCTCAATCTGCGATATCAAAACAGCATCGACGATTTGAACGGAACAAATGGCGTGTACGCGCTCACCGTTATTCCATCGCCGGCCGACAAAATCGGCGGCGCTACAGTTAGCCCCTCGGCGGTGAACAGCTCCGCGCAGGGCTTTCTTCCGATGAACGTCAACCGTTGGGCAGACAACCGCATCCAGGAATGGACATTCACGATTGAGCGTGAGCTGGCGTCCAACCTGGTACTCAAGTTGGCCTATACCGGTAATCACGGCAGCAACCTGCAGCAACACTGGGATTACAATGCTCCCCTGTCTGTCTATAACTATCAAGCGCAAACTGGCGTGCACGCCCCCACTCTGTCCTACCTTCGCCAGCCGAACCCCAACTGGTCCATCCTTGGCGGCGATGGCGCGCTGGAGCACAACGGCTATTCGAATAGCAACTCGGTTCAAGCTGTTCTCGACAAGCGCTTTTCGAGTGGTCTTTCTTTCCAGTTTTTCTATGTATACACTCACGCGATGACCACGAACGATGCGGGCGGATTTACGTCTGGCGGCGGAAGCATCAATGCGAACACCACTGGTGGAAGCAGCGGCACTTCCGGTTCCGTCCCGGCGAACACCGAGATTCTGAACAATCCGAGCCTGAGCGACAGCCAGCGGCTTCGGTTTCTCTACACGAATTCCAGCCAGGTTCCTCCCCAGCGAATTACCTGGAATGGGATCTACCAACTGCCGTTCGGAAGAGGCAAGAAATTCCTCGGCAATAGCGGACGTGCCATGGATGCGCTCGTGGGTGGCTGGCAAGTCGCTTTTATCGGCACCTGGGCGAGTGGATTCTGGATCGGGAACAGCAGCACCGAGTACCAGTTTCACAACCCCTCACTGAGCTCCGGAGAGCGGCAGAAGTTGAACATTTTCGGCCAAAACCAAATGCTCTGGTTCGCCGGCGATTTCGATCCGACCCAAGCTGCCGGCGTTAATCCTGCCTCCCTCGAACAATTCGTTCCAGTGAACCGCGGCGCGCGTAATATCCACCCGCTGGGCGCCAAGTTCGACAACCGCGTGCCGCAGACCCTGGCTAACGGAACCGTCGTCCAGACGAGCATCACCGATAATCTGAGCTGGAACGCGCGAAACTACATGCTCGGCCCCCGCCAATGGGATCAGGACGTGTCTGCTTTCAAATACTTCAATATCACCGAACGCGTAAGACTCCGGATGAGCGGAGACTTCTTTAACGTGTTCAACCATCCGAACCTGAATAGCCCCAACCCAACCACCGGGCTCGTTAATCTCAGCTCGCAGCCCAACAGCCCGCGCATCATCCAGGTGGGCGCAAGGTTGGAGTTTTGATGGAGCTAGGATAATGGCTTGCAGTTTGTCCTGACGTTCCTGCTATTCGCGCTATCTGCGCCGGTATCGCGCCATCTGCCAAGCCGTCCGGGCACCGCTTCTCCGCAGGTGATCCGCCTGGACGATCAACTGTCCACTGCGAAGGTCACTGCGTCCACCGCTGCCAGCATCGCGATCGCCGCCGAGCCGGTAATCTGGCAGAACTTCTTCTCCACTTCCGATATCACCTGGCAGCTTATCCGCGGCCGCATTGGAGTTCGCAACGGCGATCTGATTGTGAAGGGCGAAGGATCCACCCCGGTCATCTTCTCACCCAAGCAGCCTGCCATTGATTGGACGCTCTATCAGGCGGTCGAAATCAGGATGTCCGCCCAGAGCGGCCACGAGATCAAAATAAAAATCGGCGACTTCGAGGCCAAGGAAAAGCTCGGCCCCGCGGGCCAGTACAACCTGTACCGATTTCCCTTGAATGTAGATGCTCCTAAGACCAGCCGTGTGCTCGGCATCATGCCGACCGATAGCCTTGAAGATCTGGTCGCAATTCACTCCATCAAGCTGATTCCTAAACCGGCGAACTTCGCCAAGTCAATCGGACTCGAGACCCTTGGCAAGCGCGATGAATATCGCAATGCCATGTACGTCCACTCGCCCTCCAGCGTTGTTTTCCCGGTTTCGGTTTCCTCGAATGCCCATCTGCATTTCGGCATGGGAATTACTGCGAATGGTAGTCCCGTGAAATTTCAGGTGTTGGTAGAGGGTGCTCCGGGGGTTGTCTTCTCGACAACTCTCGGCAATCCGAATCAATGGGAGGATGCTGACGTCGACCTTTCGCGCTGGGGCGGACGCACTATTAGCCTGCAATTCCGGACCGAATCCAGTCAGGCAGGCGAGGTCGCTCTTTGGACGAACCCGCTACTAACTACTCCAGCGAAGAAGAATCGTCCTAACATTCTGATCTACACGATCGACACGTTGCGCGCAGACCATTCGAGCCTCTACGGCTACGCCCGCAACACAACGCCATTCCTGAAGAAGCTAGGCGCGTCCGGTGTTGTCTTCGACGATTGCCAGGCCCAGGCAACCTGGACCAAATCATCCATTGCGTCGTTAATGACCTCCCTCTATTCCTTTACGCACGGAATAAGGTCGGACGCGGATACAATCCCCAGCGGCGCGAGCACGCTCGCCGAGCAACTACGTGCCGCCGGATATGTAACAGCGAGTATAGTCTCGAGTCCGTTCGTTGGCAGGGCGACAGGGTTGGAGCGCGGCTTCGATTATCTGCTTGAGTATCCAGTCATTTCAAGGCAAATCAATGCACGAACGGATCGCGGCACCGATTCGGCGGCATTGAACAGAGTGGTGTTCCCGTGGCTCGACCAACATCACGACGAACCCTTCTTCCTATACGCGCATGCTACGGATCCGCACGCGCCTTATGAACCCCCGCCGCCATTCGAAGCCATGTTTGCCAATCCCGGCGACACGGCTGCTTTCAACCGCGAGTACTCCAGTTTCCGGACAAATCACGAGTACGGCGGAGGCGTAGTCATCAGCCCCGAGTTTTGCCGTAAGGCGGGAATGGATCCGGATAGCTTTATCCGGCAGGCAGTGGATCGCTACGATGGCGAGATTGCGCACAACGATCACAGCTTGGAGCTGCTGGTAGCGACGTTAAAGCAACTTGGGATACTGCAGAACACGCTGATTATCGTGGTCTCCGATCACGGCGAGGAGTTCTGGGATCATGGTTGGACGGCACATGGACACACCGTCTATCAGGAACTCACCCACACCCTGTTTCTCATGTGGAATCCGGCACTCTTTCCAACTCCGCGCCGGGTCAGCGAACCCGTTCAACTCATCGATGTGATGCCGACCGTGCTCGACCTGCTTGGACTCAAGATCCCGCCCGTGGTGGAAGGCCAGAGCCTTGCGCCAGTAACTCGGGGCCACGCGTTCACACGACGAGGTCTGGTCGTGGCATCGCGTTTCGCGGCCGTTCGGAAGGAAGGACTCGTACCCGAAAACACCGTAGACGACTTCGCCATCATCGACGCGCATTGGAAATTTATTTACCGCAACAAAGCGGCACACTCCGGTCTCAAGAAGGTAGAGCTTTATGACCGCTTTGCCGACCGAAGCGAGCGGCACGATATCTCAGCCCAGCATCCACATGAAGTGGAAGAGAGGGTCGCAGTGCTCGCGCATTGGATCGAAGCTCAGAATAAGCTCAGAAGCATCATTGGCCATGCGGGCCAATCACCGCTCGACCAGCAGACAATGGAGCGTCTGCGCAGTCTTGGGTATCTTGGGGGATCGTCCCAATAAGAGACCGCCGCTTCAGTTTTTCGCGCTACCTCGCATCTGCTGCGGCAATCGCGCTGAGCGTCTGTCTAGCGGCATGCCATCTTTCGAACCGTACTCGTCAAAGCCCGAAGTTGATCGTCCTCGGAGTGGACGGGATGGATCCGGGCTTCGTGGAGCGCCACTGGAAAGACCTGCCTCAACTCGCAAGTCTTCGCGATCGCGGGCATTTCAGCCGGCTTGGAACAACCACACCACCGCAAAGCCCGGTTGCCTGGTCCACTTTTATTACAGGACTCGAACCGGCCCAACACGGCATTTTCGATTTCGTTCATCGCGATGCTCGGACTCTACAGCCGTTTTCATCGATGTCTCGGACCGAAGCGCCGCGATGGATGGTGCCGCTCGGGCCATATATCCTGCCGCTGTCCGGCTCTCGCGTGATCTCGTTGCGCCGCGGAACGCCGTTCTGGCAATTATTGTCCGAACATCGGGTGCCCGTCACCATCATGCGAATGCCCACCAATTACCCGCCGGTAGGGGCCGGACGCGCGATTTCCGGCATGGGCACGCCAGATCTTCGGGGCACGCTGGGCACCTTCAGCTTCTACACGGATGACCCTGAGGAGCTTTCGCGCTCCGTTCCAGGCGGGCGCATCATCAAGGTCAGCCTCGAGAACGGGCATGGGGTGCTGCCGGTGGAGGGTCCTCCCAATCCGCTGCGTAAAGATCATGCATTTACTTCGGCTAGTCTGCTGGTCGATGTGGATCGAGATTATTCGGTTGCGCGCTTACAAACGGGCGAGGACGTTACGATTATTCGTGAAGGCGAGTGGTCCGAATGGATGGTAGCTGATTTTGCGCTTATCCCTCATCTCTCCTCTATCAGTGGCATTTTCCGGGTGTTTGCGAAGCAGTTGCATCCCCGTTTTGAGCTGTACATCTCCGCCCTTAATATCGATCCGATCTCACCGGCTCTTCCCATAGCCGCCCCCCCAAACTGGAGCCGTACAATCGCGCGCGAAACCGGCCGCTTCTTCACTATGGGTACTCCGGAGGACACTTCGGCTCTGCGCCAGCAAATATTGACTTTGCCGGAGTTTAGGGCACAGACGCGACTGGTCTTCGAAGATGAACGCCGTCTTCTCAGATACTCACTTCGGCATTATTCCGGAGGACTGTTGTTCTTCTATTTTTCCTCCGTCGATCAGAGCTCTCACATGCTTTGGAAACGGCACGAATCGGAACTGCTCGATGTGTACCGCGCAATTGACGAGTGCATCGGCGAGGTAAGAATAGCTTTTCCGGCCGTTGAACTGATTGTGTTGTCCGATCACGGCTTTACGACTTTCGAGCGATCCGTAAATCTAAACACTTGGTTGAGCAATCGGGGATTTCTCGCTCTGAAGGGTGCTGCACCCGGCGCGGACGCAACTTTAGGCAGCCTGGATTGGTCATCCACGGAAGCGTATGCAGTCGGTCTAAATGGGCTATACCTAAATCGCAAGGGCAGAGAAGCGCATGGGATTGTCGCGCCCGGCAGGCAAAGCCGCGCAACGGTGGAGAACCTTCGTGAGCAGCTCTTGGCATGGCGTGACCCGGTGAATGGCAGGCGCGTCGTCGAAGCCGTATATGAAGTGAACGCGACACCGCAGGATGCCGGGGTGGCGCCGGATTTAATTGTCGGCTACGGCGCAGGTTATCGCGCCTCCTGGCAGACCGGGCTCGGGGAGACACCGGCCGAAGAGATCGAAGACAATAATGACGCGTGGATCGGCGACCACTGCATCAACCCAGCGGATGTTCCCGGTGTTCTATTCACCAGCAGCAGAGTGAGCCCGCAAAATCCCAAAATTCCCGATGTGACTGCTTCGATTTTGAAATTCTTTGGTGTTTCGCAGCCCTCAGCGGCAAGCGGCCATAGCTTCTTCTGACGTACTCGTTTCCATCAGATTTTATGAACCCGATATAATCTTTAGCCACATGCGCGCAATGTTCGCGGTTCTGGCCGCTTTCCTCTTGCTTGTTGTCTCCTGGACGACAGTGTTCGGAGCGGAGCTGATCCTTCCTTCTGCCGCGCTGGAGCGAAACGGGCCCGTTCGTGCCATCTTTCGAAGCGCCCCTCTTGTCACTGGTCGCGGCGAGCTTTCAATCGAATGGACGGATTCCTACGGACGAGTGATAGATCGGCGCACGATACCGGTGGAACTGAACGATGAGACGAACATCGGATTCGACCTCGATTTGCGCCGCGCGGAGGCGATGCAGAACGTGCTGAAAGGGCATTTAGTGCTCGACGGCCGGGACAAGAATGGCAAGGCAGATCGCCGCGATCAGGAAGCGCAGCTTACGTTTATCGCCAAACCGCCGGTGCATACGTGGTGGGATTACGACATCATCATGTGGCAGGATTACAGCCCAGAGCTGGTCGCAAAACTTACAGAACTGGGCGTCAATGGCGGCGAGTGGGGCGGCCGTCAACAAGCCCTTCCCGAATTTCTCCTGAAAAACAACCTGCGCTGGTACGCCGAGAACGTCGCCACGGATTTCTACTCCGCATACCATCACTACTATGGCGATCGCAACAATGGCTATGAATTCATTCAGGCAAAGCTGGCGCACCATAACGATCCGGCCAGCCTGGAGCCATTCAAACGGCATCCTAGTTTAACGGACCAGGATTGGCTGAAGAAAATTCACGATCGCCTGGTGGAATCAGCGAAGTTTTTCTCGCCCTACCGGCCGTTCTTCTACAGTCTGGGTGATGAGACCGGCATCGCGGAGTTAGAAGCACAATGGGATTTCGATTTTTCCGACCAATCTCTTGTGCCTATGCGCGAGTGGCTTCGACAGCAGTACGGCACGTTGGCGGCGCTGAACCGGCAGTGGGGCACGACTTTTGCCACATGGAATTCGGTCATACCGCTTACCACCGATCAGGTGATGAAGAAGAGTGATGATAATTTTTCCGCGTGGAGCGATTTCAAGGAATGGATGGACATCTGTTATGCGAACGCGCTGAAAATGGGTACAGAGGCGATTCACTCGATAGATCCGGAAGCGTATGTGGGCGTCGGAGGCGGACAGATGCCCGGTTGGGGCGGCTACGATTACTCGCGCATCACGCAGGCGCTCACAGCAATCGAGCCGTACGATATTGGCAACAACATCGAAATCATCCGGTCCTTAAACCGACGCATGCCGGTATTGACGACGGCTTTTGCATACGGGCCGTGGGAACGGCACCGGGTATGGTACGAGCTGCTGCATGGAAACCGCGGATTAATCCTGTGGGATGACAAGCACGAATACGTCGACAACGCGGGCAATGTGGAGGAGCGAGGCCGCGAGGCGGAGAGCTATTACAACGAGATTCGGAACGGACTCGGAGCTCTGCTGATCGGCAGCAGGCGTCAGGCCGATCCGATTGCGATCCACTATTCGCAGCCAAGCCTCCGCGTGGAATGGCTTCTCGAAACGAAACGCCGCGGGGGCGACTGGATACGCAGCCCGAAGGCGGAAAGAACGGAAAACGAATTCATGCGGCTGCGCGAATCGTGGTGTCGCCTGATCGAGGACACGGGCCTCCAGTACAACTTCGTCTCCTACGGCCAGGTGGAGCAGAACGAACTTCTCCGAGGCGGATATCGCGTGCTGATACTGCCGCGTTCGAGCGCGCTATCGACGGCGGAAGCGAAGGCCATTCATGAGTTCGTCGCGCAGGGCGGTGTGGTGATTGCGGATCGTGAGCCGGGGATGTTCGACGAGCATGGCCGCAGGTTGCCGCAATCGCAACTTTCTGATTTGTTCGCCGGCGTGGGCCGAAACCAGGGTGAGCACACCTTCGGCAAAGGAAAGGCGATCACTCTAACGTCCGATGTGCTCGCCTATCAGCAGCAGCGGATCATAGGAAAGGGTGATGAAACCCGGGAACTCGCGGCGCGTCTGTTTAGCTCCGCCGGCGTGCGGCCCCAATTTACAGTGACCGATGAACAGGGCCGTCCCGTATCCGGCGTGGAGACGCACGTTTTTCGTAACGGGGATGTCACCATCCTGGGACTCCTCAGCAATCCATCGCTCCGCGTTGACGAACTTGGCCCGCCGGATTTCCGTTCCAACGAGCATTTTGCGCAAAGGCGTGCGCTGAAGCTCACCTTGCCCGAGACGCTCTCCGTTTATGACCTACGAGATGGAAAGGCGCTGGGGATGCGACACGAACTGCGCGTTGACCTCGATCCGTATGAGCCAGTCATCTATGCGGTTTCAGCAGAGCCTCTGCCGGCGCTCACGTTGTCGGCACCGGCACGCGTCATGCGCGGGGGAACCGGCCATCTTGGTATCAGCTTCAGCAGCCCCACGCCCGCTGCGGTGGACATTCTGCACGTGGACGTTATGGACCCGGCCGGCCGTACCTTCTCCGCTTACTCGGGAAACGTTCGCGCTCCGCACGGCCGGGCCGTCTGGTCCATTCCCGTGGCATACAACGATGCTGCCGGAATCTGGCATGTGCAGGTTAAAGATCTGCTGAGCGGGATCACGCGCACCGCCGCAGTGGAGGTGTTTTGATGATCAACACGATTCGGAGTCTGCTCTGTGTGGCCATGCTCTCACTGAGCACCTTTGCGGCGGAAACGTCTCCCCTGAGTCCCGTGATTTCGGCAGTACAATCCGCTGTGAAACCCGAGCGTGCCATGGAAACCATGCGCTCGGTCTATTCCACCGATCGTTGGTTCACTTTCCCTAAATTCGAGCAGACGGCGCAATATCTCAGCCGGCGATTATCGGAGGGCGGCCTTTCAAACATCGAGATTCTTGGCGCGCCGGCAGATGGCAAAAGCCAGTTTGGCTATTGGACCATGCCGCTTGCCTGGGATGTGAAGAGTGCACGGCTGGAAGTTTTACAGCCGGAGCATCTGAGTTTGGCAGATTATCAGGCGGTTCCAGCATCTGTTGGAATGTGGTGCGGACCCACACCGCCGGAAGGCATAGTAGCGGAGGTTGTCGATCTTGCGTCGACTCCCTGGACGGCGGTGAAGGGAAAGCTGGTGCTGACGGAGAAAAACTCGGCCGGGTTGAAATGGCAGCTCGTCCATTATGGCGCTCTGGGCGCCATCAACGGCTTCAGTGAAGATCCCGAGCTTCAGGATGATCGGCAGTGGATCAACGCGTGGGGCGATAACGGATGGGGTTTCACCAAAACCAGTACGGCGCTACTATCGTTTTCCATCACGCCCCGCAACGCGCAGCAACTGCGGACGTGGCTTCGCGAAGGCCGGCACGTAAGAGTTCGCGCACAAGTGGATAGCCGGTATTACGTAGGCCGGTATCCCTATGTCACGGCCGTGCTGCCGGGGACCGATCCAGAAGAAGAAGTGCTTGTACTGGGCCATAGCTCGGAACAGGGCGCGAACGATAACGCAACGGGCGTCTCCGCCATGATTGAGGCAATGACGGCATTGCGTTCGCTCGTCGATTCCGGCAAGCTGCCGCGGCCCAGGCGCAGCATCCGCATTCTTACCATGCCGGAACTCTATGGCTCGATGCATTACGTCATCACGCATCCTGAGCGGATGAAGCACACGGTGGCGGCCATGGCCGTGGATGCGCCGGCCGGTCTATATAACTTCGCGGGCACCGAATATACCTTTCATCTGAATCCACACGTTGCCAGCTCCTTTACGGATGCTTTGGTCCTCCGCATCGCGGATGCCTATCTCTCCACGGTTGCGCCCGGCTCCGATCTTCTTGCTGGCCGGCCATGGCATTGGGAACCCTACGCGCCAGGAACCGATTCGTATCTGAGCGATCCCACGATTGGCGTTTCCACGGTTTGGCCATACAGCGGAACAGGAGTAATATCCCATCACAATACGGCAGACCGCCCGGACACGGTCGATCCGCGATCGCTGCGTGATTTGAGCTCGATAATCGCGACTTATATTTATTTCATCGCTGCTGCCGATGAGCGCCAGATCCCCTGGCTGGCAAGCGTCACGCTGGATCGGGCTATGGAACAAGTCAGCGCCGCCGTGTCCCAATCGCTCGATAGCGCATTCTCCGGAAAAGATGCGAGCGACGGATTCGAGCGCATCGATTACGAAGTGCAACGCGGGAAGCGAGCGATCCAGAGCGTAAGCCGGTTGGCGCCGGAAGCGCATCGCGCCGCTCTCCTGAACTCGCTACATCCATTATGCGAACGGCTCGCGGCATTCGGAAACGCTCAAAAGGACCGGCTCCAGGCGGCAGGGATACAGGCACGGCCGCCCTCCGGCGAACAAGGAGACACTGCCCATATCATCGTGAAACGAAAACGACCCGGTACTATCCCGCTCGATGATTTGCCTGAGGATCAATGGGAAGGCTATCCCTCGGGAGCCTGGGCCACCGTACCAACTCTGGCGCTCTACTGGTGCGATGGCAAGCGCAACCTTTCGGAAGTGATCCGCCTCACCAGGCTGGAGGCCGGGCCGACGAACTTTGATTTTGTAGGCTATTTTCGTTTTTTGGAACGCCACGGCTACGTTGAATTCGTGAACTAGGATCTATTCGTGAGTGAGCATCGTTCTGCGTCGCGTCGCGCTTTTCTCCGAGTTGCTTTCGCGACACCAATCCTGAGTACAGCCGCAGGAGAGGATTCGATGGCAGCCGCTCAAGCTGCTCCGGCAAATGCCGAGAGTTCTGTGGTATCGCGAGTCAAGCTGGATCGCGGGCTCTACGATTTGGACAGCATGCTCACGGGCGAGGTCGCATTTCGCTTGCCCGCCTCAAAATCCGTTGTAGTTCGCTGGATGGACAGCTTCGGACGGATCGCGGACGAAGCACAATTGCAACCTTCCGCTTCCGGAGTCATGCCGCTGAACTTTTCGTTCGAAATAGTCCGAGGCCTGACTTATCGGAACTGGGTTCGAGTGTGGGTCGATGGTGTCGAACAGACCGAAGGAGCGCAATTCCTGATCTCGCCGGCGCCGGAAGCGTGGGACGACTTTCAAGTGATCAGTTGGGCCCACTACCCTGATGGATTCTATGACATGCTGCGCAAGGCAGGGGTGAATGGGACCATCGCTTACCGCGATGAAGATTTCAGCGCCGTGCTGAATAACGACTTCGATTTTTACGTAGAGCAGATGGCGTGGGAAGTGTTCTCGATTTACCACAAGGATCAACCCCTCTGGAGAGGCTTGCTGGCGCAAATCGAGTTTGATCGCAACAATCTGGATCTCTGGGTTCGGAAACCCTGCGTTAACGACCCAAAAACTGACGAGTATGTGCGCGAGCACCTGACGCGTTACGTGCGTCTTCATCGCGCCTTTCGGCCGCTCTTCTATAACATCGCCGATGAGTTGGGACAAGGAGACCAGATTCGCCCCAATGACTTCTGCCACTCCGACTACTGTGTCAGCGGATTCGCCCAATATCTGCGCAAGGTGTACGGTTCGCCTGGAGCCGTGGGTGAGCAATGGTCGGTGGGCGAACTGACCCGGTGGGATGACGACAGCGTTCGTAACGGCTCTGAATGGGCGCGGCGAGACCTCATGGCCGGCTATACCACTACCGATCGCGCTTTCGATGCTGTCGCGGTCGCCGCACTGCGCGCCCGTTATGGTTCGCTCGCCCGCCTCAATAAGGAATGGGGCACCGATTTCCCTGCTGGCACGAGCGCCGCGGATCGCGAAATGTGGGAGCCGTTGCTTGCCGTCGTGCGGGCGACAAGGTCGGTTCCCGAGTTCACCGCGGCGGCCCTGGAACGACATCTGGGCTCGCTTCAAAAAGCCAACGAACTTTGGGGCAGCCAGACCGGATGGGGAGCTCCCGATCGTCCGACGGCTTTCACTTCCTGGTTACAAGTGGCTGCATTTCTCAAGCGCTTCTATCAGGAGCTCTCGCAAGTTCACACGACGGAAGGCTGGAATGTCTCCCCGTGGTGCGATTTTCGGAACTACATGGATGAAACATTTGCGGACGCCATTGCGCGGGCTCGCGCCGTGTGCAAAGCGGAGGATTCGCACGCCCGCTGCTCGACTGAAGGCGGCCAGGCGCCCTTTGCTTTTGGCTGGTACAACTATGAAAACGTGGTAAGGGCCATCGACGTAATCGAGCCATATAACATCGGCAACAATGTGGAGGTTATTCGCTCACTCAATCCCAGCGTCATCATGGTTTCGACGCACGGGTTCGAGCACCAGCCCGGAAAACCTCTTACGGCAGCGGATCGTGTGACCCAAAAACGCGCGGCAAGACCCATCTGGTGGGGATTGTTTCATGGCCACAGAGGTGCGCTGATCTGGGACGATCTTCTGCCTGAATACCGATTCATCGACGAGCGCACCCGCCAGCTTACGCCTTCTGCCGATACGTTTTCCGACCTTTTCAACGAACTCCATAACGGTGTTGGAAAGCTCTTTCTCAACAGCCGTCGTCTACACGACGGGATCGCAATCCACTATTCTCAAGCGTCAATGCAGGTTCATTGGCTGCTCGACAATGTTCAAAACGCGCGGAAGTGGATGCGGGATAGCGGTGGCGACCGCCACAGCCATTTCACGGGCGTGAGAAACAGTTGGACGAAGCTCATTGAAGACCTCGGGTTTCAGTACGAATTTGTAGGCCGCGGCCATATCGAAAAGGGAAAACTGGCGACCGGCCAATATCGGGTCCTCATCATGCCGCAATCGCTGGCCGTGAGCGCAGCCGAGGCAAGTGCGATTCGGAAATTTGTTCGCGCAGGCGGGCTGCTAATTGCGGATTACCGCGTGGCCTCCATGAACGAGCACGGCCGTGACCTGGACCAGGGCCAACTGAACGATGTCTTTGGTATTCGCCACACCGGGGCGCAGAGCAGGAAGCAACCTGCTGAGGGCCTCGCCGATCACGAGTCGCTGCATCTTAGTGGAAAGCAGCTCCACGTTACCGTTGGTGATGAAACCCTGGGCGTGACAAGCGGTAAACCCCTCGCGCAAAGCGGCAGCGTGCCGCTTGTGATTGTGAACGAATTCGGTCAGGGCAAGGCTGTCTTTCTCAATCTGGAGATTTCCAGTTACGCCTATGAACGGCTGCAGCCCCATTCCGAGACGAGTTTGCCGGATCTCCTGGAGAGCACTTTGGCCTTGGCGAAGATTGAGCCTCCTGTGCGCGTGATGGACAGCGATGGAAAGCGCTTGTCTGGAACAGAGATTGTTCGTTTTGCGAATGGCGCCTATGAACACGTGGCGATCTTCCGTAATCCGCAATTCGATGATGGGGGATGGGGCGACTACCCGACCGAGAAGGCGGGTGAATGGGCAGGACAGATTAGTAACGCGCTTCTAGAAGAGCCTGCGGAAGTCACGATCTCCTGGTCCGGTGCAATGCATACCTACGACATTCGCGCCTGTCAGGATCTCGGGTCGGCGGCCGTCCATAAGGCGATGCTGCAACCTTGGAGTCCTTTGACTTTCACCCGCGCGCTCCGGCCGGTTCCTGAATACCGCATTGACGCTCCGGAGCAGGTTCAAGCAGGCACTCTGTTCGCCATCACAATGACGGACAAGGCTCCTTTGCCCGAAGGGGCGTTCCGGGTCATGCGGCTGGAGCTGTTCACGCCTGCGGGACAGGCTTGCGAGCTTTACGCGCGCAACGTGCTGCTCAAATCCACGCCTCATACCGTGACGGTCTCGCTCGCTCACAATGACCCGCCCGGGAAATGGCTATTGAAGGTTCGCGACGTGATGACAGGTCACGCTATGGAACGGGCGTTCACAGTTCGCGATTAACTAGCTAGACCCGAACCCGCGCCGCTGGTGCTTTATGTCGAGAACGACAGTGACGCCCCGATTACCGTCGAATACGTCGCGGCAATCTCGGCTTCGCTGGAGTCAGTCATAGAGGTTGGGGCACCGCTCTCACCACGTTAGGAGCTGAGCAGCTCACGATAATATTGCGCGGCATCTTCATCGTCCGCGAGCGCGTGTTGCAGACGCAGTTTGCCAGACGCCGAAGCAAGAGAGAACGCCTTCACCGCGGGAGCATAGGTCTCCAGGAACTCGGCATGAGGCAGCGCGGTATTGGTAGGCGTCATGGGATCAGAGATCCAGATATTTCGCGGGGCGAGCACACCCACCAAGTCCGGCAGGTCGAAATCAAGCAGGGCTCCGGGGACGATCTGTTCGAAGATGAGACGGTGCATGGGAGTGGAAGCGACCGCCTGATACGAGATCAGCATTCGTTCGAGGCTAAGTGCTTTGATCCGACTGTCGAAAAGAGTGGCGTAAAGCACGGGCACGGCTGCTGAATTCCTCCCAATCGCGCGGAACTTATCCGCATCCACGTCAGGCCGGGCCGCAAGCATGTCGAGCCCGCGAACAATGTCCAGCGCTCGCATGCCGACCAGCGTTCGATTCATCATAATCGCCGTCATTCCGTCTTCGTAATCGCCGAAGTAGCGATAGAACTCGGAATCGTTCAGGTCTGGTGCTATTCGAGTTTCTCCCATGCCGCGCAGATCGACACACAGAACGGCAAGACCGGCTCGGGCGAACTGCCTTGCCATTGTCGTTGTGGCGGATTTCCCTTCCCCGTCAACGAGAAGAACCACAGGTTTGCGCGCCCGCGCTGCATCAGGCACGTATAAGAGCGATGGGACCAGTATTGCGGGTTCACTTTCATAGATGAGCTTTTCGATGTGATAACTATCACCTTGGATCGTTCCGTAATACCTTACCGGGACCGAGCCGGATCGAGGTTGATAGCCACTCCGCCGGGCCGCCGCTTGGCGAACTCTCTCCCGATAGGGCTCGAAATCGGCAGCATCTGCCAGCTGGGGGCGGCTCTTTTGAAGTCGTTTAGCCCGAGCCTGGTTGAGCGTAAAAACGGTTTCGCCGCCCAGCGACGTGGCCACCTGCCCGGTCGATGTACAGAACAGGGTTTCGGCTGATTCAGGCTCGACACGGATCTCCTCAGTCTTATCTCCCGTTCCCCGCAGTTGCCGGGAGAGCCAGTCGTATGCAGCCATTCTGCGCGGATGCGAGTAGCCATGGCCGTCGTCGGCCTCGAACATTTCCACTGTTGGGCTGTTGGGCAACGCCGAATAGGTATCCGCAGCTTCCTGAAACGTCTCTCTCGCGCCATCGATCGGAAAGAAGTCGCGGATGGCCGAAAGAATTAAATAAGGCTTCGGCTCGGCGGCATAGATGAAATCTGGATAGTCCAAACGATCGGCAAGCCAGCCTGGAAACGTTTGCTCAGCATCCTGCGGGCCGAGCGTCTTCAGCATCCAGTGCCACGACGTAATGAAGCAGGAGGGTGCTGCCACACGGATGCGATCGTCCAGAGCAGCAAGATAAGCGCTGTGCGTTCCACCACCGGAGTTGCCCGTTATCGCGACACGCTCGGGATTGACTTCCTTTCGGGAGAGCAGGTAGTCAAGCGCGCGGATTCCATCCCAGATCGTATAATGCGCAACGTGCTCGCCGGTAAGCAGGCACTGAATGCCAAGAATCGTGTGTTCCGTGGTGGAGGAGCGCAGCAGAGAGTCGCGCAGATCAGCACTGTAAAGCTGTACGCGCTCACCCTGTCCCAGCGGATCCCATGTGAGCGCAACATAGCCTTTCCGGGCGAGCGTAGCCAACATCTGTTGCCATGTTGGATTGGACTTGCCGCCGAGTTCGTGGCCGAGAGGATACAAGACAGCGGGATAGGGAGCATGGCCGGTTCTGGGCAGGTAGAGATTGGCCGTTATGTAGAACTTCGGCTGACTTTCGAAGATGATTTTTTCGATGCTGTAGCCGTCGCGCTCCAAAGTGCCGATAGTTCGGGCATTCAGAGGAGTGCGCTCCGGGAGACCACCGATGGCGTGCAGAATGCGTTCACGAACAAATCGACGGCGTTGCGCCAAAGCCTCCGATGTCGAGATATTGAGTGAGTGCTTTCGGGACTCGACCAAAGTGTGGCCCTCCCGTTCCATGTAATTCGGGAGCATACGGCGGATGGCCTCGTATTCGTCCAGGCCATGAAGAAAGTCGAGATCCTCTGAAGAAGGGGACTGTGCGAAAGCGTCGAAGGATGCGGAAGGAAATAGAAGGGCAAGAGACCGGCACAAGTCTCGGCGGGAAAGGTGGTGCTCGTCCCGGGACGCAGAGTCTGCCATTGGGCTATAATCTCACGCTTCTGCGGCGAATGGATTGTCTTTTGTGATGCTCTTTCCGGGAGCAAACTCCGGGTTTGCAGCGCAACTCATCTTGCCATCTAACGCGCTCGAACGAACCGGGATGGTTCATGCGATCTTCCGGACCGGCGCGCTGGCCAACCGGTCACGGTGAACTTTCCGTTGAGCGGAGCGACCTCTAGGGACGAATTGCGGACCGGCACAGCTGCATGTAGAGCTGAATGACGAGACGGATATACGGTTTCGGCATTCATTTATCCCGCGCTGTTGCCATGCAGAACGAACTGAGCGCTCACTTGGTCTTCGATGGCACGAATAAGCGAGGCCAAAAAGATCATCGTGACAAGTAAGCAAAGATTGCCGCCCTCCGCGGCCGAGACTCCAGCCGCCACAAGCTGCGCATGACCAACTCAAGAACCGTATTCGCCCGATCCACGGTGTAGAGGGGGCGGCCATGATCGCGCTTATGCCGTTGGGTCGGAACTACAATTTCGGTCCGTTCTGGATCGGCCAACAGCGGCCTCCTGTAGGTCGACAGCCAAATGGTGCGTTCTTACTTCCCTGATCGCGATCCGCTGGGTCGGAGCATAACGATTCCTGAATGGGGCGCGCAACAGAATGTGCTTGCCCGGATCGTGAGCGTGCCGTAAGGCTTCAAAGGGATTCGCGCATTCGGAGCAGCAAAGGTGCAGGGAGTCTCCGATCACCGCATCACTTGAAACGGAGTTCTGAGCGAATCTGCGGCGTTGCACGCATATACTGAGCGGAAAGGCGCAGGAGCAACGGCGCTCCCTTTTCATTGCCTGTGTTATATTCGTTGTTTAGAATATACCGTTTCTGAAATGCAGGACGCGCTCCGCCAATTCAAAGCTGATTTCTTTCAGGCTTTGGCTCACCCCACTCGGATCGCGATTGTGGAACAGTTGCGAGACGGCGAGCTGTCGGCTGGCACTATCATTGAGCGGCTCGGCATCGAGCAGGCAAATGCGTCCCAGCATTTGGCCGTATTGCGGGCGAAGAACATTCTCGTGAACCGCAAGCTAGGAAATCAAGTTTTTTATTCCGTGCGCGATCCTCTTATTCTTGAAGTTCTCGACATCATGCGTCGATATTTTCACGCTCATATGAGCGAAGTGCTCGCGACACTCAAAGCCATAGATAAAGCCGCCAAGATTCGAAAATGATCCTCTCCACGCAAGCGGCCATTGTCGCGACGTTCGACTGGCCGGCGTCGGGCTGCAAAGCTCGCGAAGCGGTGGCAATTTGACCGGCTCTTTGGAGTTACGGCAGGCCCGGCTGCGGCGGGCGCTTGACCACGCGGCGCATTTACTTCCGGTACAAGGTCCGATAGGGGTCTTCGTCCACCACAACACCCTGCACGCGTTCCAGCATTTGCCGTTCGAAGAGGCCGTTACCGAGTCCGCTCGGATTTTCGGCGCGGAGCCGTACATGGCCGAAGCGGCTTATCGGGCCGAGCTCACACGCGGCCGCATCCATCTGGAAGATATCGACGCAGTACTCAAAAGCGAGCCCGACACGACGGTTTTTCCACGCCTCAGCCGGCGATCACTACGGCGAGCCATGATCACGCCGGGCGTGAGAGAATTCGACGCCGCTACCATTCTGTGGCGAGCCGAGCAAGGTGACTTGGCGAAGGACTTTCGACAGCCGGCGCTGCATGCGCTGTTCGCTGCCTGCTTTGCCCGCACCATCGCGCATGAGCAAGAGCCCGAGGCGGTGCGCCGGGTGGACGAGATTATCCACCCGTATCTGATCCGGTTATGTGCCGTGTTCCTGGATCAGGGAATCGCGTATTGGCCCATGCCGAAACGCGAGCTGGGGTTTTACAAAACCGTCCGGATGCTGTTGTCCCAGGCCCGAGGCATCTTCCCGAGATATCTGACCGGCTTGGATCAAGAGTTCCGGCGGCAGGAATGCCTTTCCTTCTCGGCGGCCGATGTGCTGATGGATTATCTCGATTCTCAGCGCGTTCCGGAAGGCGAATGGCATAAGATCCTGCAAACTGAGTTACTCGCTTTGCCGGGATGGGCGGGCTTAATCCGGAGGCTTGAGCTCGACCCGAGCCTTGCTCCTCACAAATCCCTGCGCTGTTCGCTGATGGACTTTCTGGCCGTGCGTTTGACAATGACCCGCATCGCATCATGCAGGGGTGCCGCGGAACCTGGTCTGGAGGAGAGCCCGCTCAAAACGGAAGAAAAGCGGCGCGTGAGCCGCACTGCTCGTGTGTATGATGCAGCCCGTGTAGTCTCGCTCTCAGCAGGCGAAGTAGAAATGCTATCCGCGAGCGAATGGGCAGCATTTGCGAGCGAAGTGAAGACCTGTAATGGTTGGGAGCGCCGCCGGATCCTCCACCTTGCCTACGAACGCTGGCATGAGCGCCGGGTTCTGGGCGGGCTGGGGAGTAACCGCAAGTATCGAGGATTATACGAGGTTCCGGCTAGACCTGCCGCGCAACTATTTTTCTGCATCGACGAGCGAGAGGAATCGATGCGGCGTGCGCTCGAAGAAGTGGACCCGGAATTGGAGACCTTCAGTGCGGCTGGGTTTTACGGCGTAGCGGTGAACTACAAGGGGATAGACGATCCGCGTGGCGCCGCGTTCTGCCCGGTGACTGTGAAGCCTCGGCATGCGGTTCTCGAACAGCCGAAAGCGGAAGACAATTTATTGCTGGCAAGGCGGCGCTTACGCAGGCGGGTTGCCGGACGGCTGATGCAGAATTCCTTCGTGTCATCAAGGACGCTCGTGCGCGGCTGGCTTTCGACGGCCGCGCTTGGATTGCTATCGGTGGTTCCGCTGGTGGGTCAATCGCTCGCGCCGAGGCGCTACGCCCAATTGCGCGAGCGGCTGAACAAGGCTTTCTTTCCCGAGCCGCAGACAGAGTTGACGTTCATGCGGAACACCGCTCAATCGCAAAAGGCGGTAGCGGGTCTCCTGGTCGGCTTTACCAGTATGGAAAAGGCCGAGATTGTGGCGGGCATTTTGGGACCGACCGGCCTGACGCGCGGTTTCGCACGCATCGTGGTTGTCCTCGGCCATGGATCGACAAGTCTGAACAACCCTCACGAATCCGCGCACGATTGCGGAGCATGCGGAGGTCGCCGGGGTGGACCTAATGCGCGGCTTTTTGCCGCCATGGCAAACCGGCCAGAGGTGCGCGACGCGTTGCGCCAGAGAGGCATTGAGATCCCGCATGATGTCTGGTTCATCGGCGGCTATCACGATAGTTGCAGCGATGACGTGGAATTATACGATCTCGACGCGCTTCCTCCAACACATCGAACGGACTTGGAACGCGTTAGCGACTCGCTTGACAGGGCAAGAGCACGCAACGCGCATGAGCGCGCGCGCCGGTTTGAGCGGTGCCCGCCAAACGCTTCGTCCGCGGCCGCCCTCCGTCATGTAGAGGAACGCAGCGAACATCTTGCCGAACCGCGGCCGGAGTACGGGCACTGCACAAACGCTTTTTGCATCATCGGCCGGCGCAGCCTCACTCGCGGACTCTTTCTGGATAGGCGGGCATTCCTCGCTTCTTACGACGCGAACCAGGATCCCTACGACCAGAGCCTGGCGCAAGTGCTGGCCGCCGTCGTTCCCGTCTGCGCAGGCATCAGCCTGGAGTACTACTTCTCTTTCGTCGATAACGATCGTTACGGCTGCGGCACGAAATTGCCGCATAACATCGTGGGTCTGGTGGGCGTGATGGACGGGCACGCGAGCGATTTGCGAACAGGATTGCCTTGGCAAATGGTTGAGATTCACGAGCCGGTACGCGTGCTTTTTGTGGTTGAGACAACCCCGGAACGACTCACAAGGGCCATCACCGCAAACGCCCCGCTGGAAGAGTTGCTCAACAATCGGTGGGTCCGTTTCGCAACGATCGATCCAGCTTCGGGCCAAGTTCATGTCTTCCGGAACAGCAGCTTTGAAGAGTTCGATGGGCCGATGGAACGTCTGCCGGTGGCTTTCTCTTCTCCCGAGTGGTATGAAGGCAAGCTCGAACACCTTCCAATGTGCTGGGTTGAAACTCAAGCCGAAAACCGATAAACATGGACCTCTTGCAAGCTCTCCTGCTGTTCATTGTCCTGGCGCCCGGCGTGGTGTTCAGCGTCATATCCCTGCTCTGGCTGGTGGGCTGGGTCCCCACTGAACGCGTTTTGTCCGAGACTACGGGAATCGTGTTTACAGCCTCGGCCTTCGCGCTTGCCGCAATTGTCTGGAACGTCGGGGCCGGTCCCGTAGTGATCAAATTCCGCGACTGGTTTGCCGTGGGTCAATACCATTTCCCGCTCGTCCTGATGGCAGACCGGCTTTCCCTGCCTTTCCTCGGCATGACTGTGGTCCTTTCAGGACTCATTGGACAATTCTCGGCCACGTACCTGCATCGCGACCGTGGTTTTCTGCGGTTCTATTTGCTGCTGCATCTTTTTGCGTTCGGTTCTTTGCTGGCGTTCGCCGCCGGTTCTTTTGATTTGCTCATCGGCGGCTGGGAGTTGGTCGGCATTACCTCCGTCCTGCTGATCGCTTTCTTTCAGCTGCGGCCGGAGCCCGTCGAAAACGCTCTTCGCGTCTTCACGATCTATCGCGCTTCCGATATCGGTTTGCTTGTCGGCGTGTTCGCTATGCATCAATGGGCCGGCACTGCTTCGTTCGCCGGCGGATTCCCTCAGCTCACAGGGACGCGGGCAGCAGCCGTCTGTTTTCTCCTGCTGTTCGCCGCTGCCGGTAAGGCGGCGCAGCTTCCGTTCTCGGGCTGGCTTCCGCGCGCAATGGAGGGCCCGACGCCCTCGAGCGCGATCTTTTACGGTGCCATCTCGATTCATGCTGGTGCGTATTTGTTGCTCCGCGCTCAATCGCTTCTGGCCCATTCCGGAATGGCTTCCGCGCTGGTAATCGCTATCGGCGTGCTGACAGCCATCCACGGCACTATCGTAGGCCGAGCCAGCGCGGATGCAAAAACATCCCTCGCTTACGCTTCGCTGACGCAGGTGGGTGTGATCTTCGTCGAGATTGGAATCGGCTGGACGTCGATCGCGGTGATTCACACTCTCGGCCACGCCGCGGTTCGGACATTACAGTTCCTGCGGGCGCCTTCGATGCTTCACGATTATCATCAAATGCATTCCGCCGCCGGAGGCGAGCTCGCACAGACCGGAAGACATTTGGGAGAGTTCTTCCCGGAGCGTTTTCAATTCTGGCTCTACCGGTGGGCGCTCGATCGTGGTCACCTTGACACGATTCTTGACAGGCTTGTGGTCGATCCGCTCATGCGGCTGTCGCGTATTTTTGCCAAGCTCGATGGCATCGCATTCGGCGAGATTACGAAACCGCGTAAAGAGCCGGCGATTTCTCTCCCGGGCGGCGTCGGGCTGCGAGGAGATTGATGGCCGATCCTCGGTTGGTTCTCACCGTTGTTGCGATCTCAGTACCTTGGTTCGCCACAATCGTGGCCGCCGTCACCAAATGCCAAGTACGCGTGGTTGGTTTCAGTGCGTCGTTGATCTCCCTCGTCGCAAGCGCACTACTGCTGAACGCAACGTCGGCGGCTGAATCGTTGAATGCGGCCTTGATGGTGCTGTTCTCTTCCCTCACGCTCGGAGCGATGCTCGTCCTGCCGCGGCGCGACTGTAACTCCGGCAGCATTGGCGGAACCCTCTTCCTGCTCGGATCTACGCTGCTGGGCTACTCGACCGGAAACCTGCTTGTTCTGCTGGCCGCGTGGATCTTGACCACCGTTCCCTTCTACCTGCCACGGTTGTTCCGTGCGCTGTGGCGGCCGCGAACGAGCCTCTTCGTTTCAAGCGTCGCCCTTGCGCTCGCCATTGGTGTGATTGCGGCAAGCAGCCACTCGTTGACCATCCATCAGTTGCGGGCACAGAATCCCGGCGGAATCGTTGCTTTTGCTCTCCTGGTGATCGCTGTAATCTTTCGCAAAGGAATCTGCCCCGCGCACGCCTGGGTAGCGGATGCCATCGAGGGCGGGCCGGTCATTCCCAGCGCTCTTCTGCTGAACGGACATTTCGGCGCGCTATTGGTGGCGAAGCTCATTGTGCCGGTGTTTCCGGGCACTGTGCGCAATCTCTTTCCTGTGTTGTCGGATCTTGCACTCGCGACCGCACTCTACGTCGCAATCCGGTCGCTTTCGGAGAATGCGCCGCGTCGGTTGATCGCCTTCCTCGCGCTCAGCCAGTCGGCATGTATTTTGGCTGGACTCGAGAGCCGCACGGCGGAAGGAATCACCGGCGCCCTGGTTCACTGGATCGTGGTGTCCGTATCCACAATGGGACTATTTGGTGTATTACGACTGTTGGAAGTCCGTTTCGGAGAGAATCTTACGGCCAGCACGCATCTCGGTTTAGCCGGGCACGCTCCACGGCTGGCGGTGTTTTTTCTTGTGTTCGGTCTCGCGCTGGTCGGCTTGCCGGGCACGCTCAGCTTCTGTTCTCAAGATCTCCTCATCCACGGAACGCTACGGTCGCACCCGCAAACGGGACTGCTGCTGCCCATAGCCATTGCGTTGAATGCCGTGAGCTTTTTCCGCTTGTTCACGCGGCTATTCCTCGGCAAGCGCCGTACAGGGTTCACGGTGATAGCGGATGCCTTTCCTCGCGAGCAGTGGACTTTGGCGTTAGGCGTATTGTTTGTGGTTTTGGGCGGGTTGTTCCCGAGCGCAATCGTCGCGCCGCGATTGGCGGAAGCTGAAATGCCCCGAGAGGCGAGTAGCGCGCGGGTACCTGTGACTCCGCTTTTTCATCTGTCCCCGAGAAGTCGGATCGTTATAGTAGGGGATTTCGAGAAAGGAAGTCACGATATGCGGCGATCAAAGCATTTGCTTTCTACGCTTGCACACACACCAGCGCAGTAGCCGATCGCTTTCAAAATCACGTGCTCCCATTCTTCAACAAGAGTTTGTGTTTTGAAGGTGGCTGTCGTGGGCCCAGCAATGAATGATCGGGTTCATGAGCAACTCCGAAGTTAAAGCTGTTTTGGGCTCCTTGCAAATACCGTGCAAATGCGCGGATCGTTTTGGACGCTTCGTTCCGGGCCGAACAAATGCTGCGCCCGAACTCTGACCTGAACTCGCAGAAAATGGTTGTGCATGCGGCTCCTCCAACCTGTTCCCGAAATTGTAAAGGCGATCGAACAAACACGTATGATTCGCCTGATGTATCACGGCAAAGAGCGCATCCTTGAGCCGCACGATCATGGCATCCTCAACGGCTCTGTCCAATTGCTCGGGTATCAAACTGCTGGTTGCAGCAGTCGCCCCATCCCCAACTGGCTGCTGATGAAAACGGATGAAATCTCTGAGTTGACATGGTTGGATGAGACCTTCCTAGGAGGACGCCCCACTTCCAGAGGCCAGCACATTCAATGGAACGCCCTTTTTATCCGCGTTAAACCTGTTGACGAACGCGGGAAAGCTGCCGCCCGCTAAAGGCTCGCCTTCTCGGCCGTACCGGAAGCGGGTCAATTTGAACTTGACGCGCGCAACATCATGGGAGTAAGCTAAGAATTCTTGGTATGGGACGCAAGGCGCAAAAGAATGATTCGCTGCCCGGTTCGCTCGACATGTTGATTCTGCGGACGCTATCGCGGCGCGCCCTCCATGGGTACGGCATAGTCCAGTTCATTCAACAATCGTCCGACAACGAGCTCCTGGTCGAGGAGGGTTCGCTGTACCCCGCTCTCCAGCGGCTGGAACTAAACGGCTGGATCAAGGGTGTCTGGGGCGTGACGTCGAACAACCGGCGGGCGAGGATCTACCAAATCACTACGGCCGGCCGCAAACAGCTGGCGATTGAAACCCGGAAGTACGCCAAACTCACGCTGGCGATCGGCCGTGTGATGGGAGCGGAGTGACGGACATGTTACGACGGCTGAGGTATTGGATAGAAAGCGCCAGGCGCAGCGAGGCGCTGCAGGAGGAAATGGAACTCCACCTTGCGGAGAAGGCTGCGGAACTGCAAGCAGACGGTATGGCGCCGGAGGATGCCCGGGCTGAAGCACGCCGGCGATTTGGGAACGTCGGCCTGAAGCAAGAAGAGTCACGGGAGATTTGGATCAAGCGGTTTTGGTCGGAACTCGGCCAGGATGTCCGCTACGGGTTCCGGACCATGGCGGCCAATAAGGCATTCAGCGCGCTGGCGGTTTTGTTGCTGGCGCTCGGCATCGGGGCCAATACTGCGATCTACAGCTTCATGGAATCGATTCTGTTGCGCTCGCTGCCGGTGGCCGATCCCGAGGCGCTGGTGGTCTTGAACTGGCATAGCCGGCCTCCCTACAACGCCAGCAAGCAATGGGTCCATGTCATGCACGGCTTGCAAGGCCTTATGTGGCCGGGCAACGCACGCGTTATGGCCAGCGGGATATTCCCGTACGGCGCGTTCGAGACGCTTCGGGCGGACAATCCCGTTTTTTCCACGCTCTTCGCATACTTCAACGGGCTACACCGCAACCTCTCTATCCACGGGCAGGCGACGACCGCTAACACGGAGTACGTCAGCGGCGAGTATTTTCGCGGCCTGGAAGTGTCGCCGGCCGCGGGACGTCTGATTGACTCCGAAGACGACCGCGCAGGCGCCGCGGCGGTCGCCGTGATCGGTTTTGCGACCAGCGAAAATCACTTTGGCGGACCGCAGAATGCGATTGGACAGTCGATTCTCGTCGATAACGTGCCCTTCACGGTGATCGGCGTCGCGCCGCCGGAATTCTTCGGAGTCGACCCAGCGGCCTCGCCGGAGGTCTACCTTCCGTTGCACACGAATGTGCTGGTAGACGGCGCTGCAGCGGCTCGCCTGTACCACGACGAAAACTTTTACTGGATCGAAATGATGGGCCGGCTGCGTCCGGGCGTAAGCATGGCGCAGGCGCAGGCAGCGCTGGCTCCGCGTTTTCATCGATGGGTTGCCAGCACGGCGACGACGGACGGTGAGCGCGCGAACCTGCCCGCGCTGACGCTGAATCCCGGTGCCGCCGGTCTGGGTACCTTGCGCCGCAGGTATTCCAAGCCGCTGTACGTGCTGCTGGCAATGGTGGTATTGATCCTGGCGATCACGTGCGCGAACATCGCCAATCTGCTACTGGCAAGGGCCGCCGCGCGACGCAGCGAAATGGCTGTCCGGCTCAGCCTGGGAGCGGGACGATTCCGTGTGGTGCGGCAGTTGCTTACCGAGAGTGTGATGCTGTCCTCGCTCGGCGGAGCATTTGGGATACTGTTTGCGATCTGGGGTGTGCGAACACTGACGTTTCTGCTCTCCAGGGGGCAGGAGAACTTTACGCTGCGCGCGGAATTGAACTGGAGCGTGCTGGGCGTGACGGCGGCGCTCTCCGTGATTTGTGGATTGTTATTTGGCCTCGCTCCAGCGATTCAGTCGACGCGTCCGGACGTCATGCCCGCGCTAAAGAATGGCCGCGGGGGCGGACCGCACCGCCGCGCGCAGCACGTTCTGGTGGTCGCCCAAATCGCACTCTCTTTTGTCCTGCTGGTCGCCGCCGGTCTGTTTGTCCGGACACTCCACAAGCTGGACTCCATTCAACTGGGCTACGCTCGCCAGAAGATCCTTCTGTTCTCGTTGAATGCGGGCGCGGCCGGGCATCGCGACCAGATCGGCACTTTCTACGAAAACCTGCGCCAGCACTTTGAATCGATCCCCGGAGTGAGCAGCGCGACGCTTTCGCAATCTTCGATCATCAGCGCCGGCATGGCCGGCCAGACATACAGGGGGACAATCAAGATCGGCACTGTTACCGTCGAAGGTGCAGGCGTCATGGTCGTGGGACCTCATTTCCTCACGACGATGGAAATTCCACTCCTGACCGGGCGTGCAGTTGACGAACGCGACCGAGCGGGTTCTACGCCGGTTGCAGTCATCAGCGAGCGGCTGGCGCGGACTTACTTCGAGCACGAGAATCCGATCGGCCGGCGCATGACGTTCGTGGACGAGAATCGCGATCTCGAAATCGTCGGTGTGTCGGGGAACGTGCGGTACGGTGGTCTGAAAGAGGGGAGTCCAATCACCGTGTTCGTAGCGGCCAGCCAGTTTTCTCCGGACGGAGTGACCTACGCGCTGCGCACTGCGGGTGATCCGCTTAGGTATGTAAAGAGTGTGCATGAGATCGTGCGCAAGGCAGATTCTCGCATACCCGTCACAAACGTGATGACACAGGCTGCGGAAATCGATCGGACGATCAGCCAGGAGATCACGTTCGCGAAACTATGCACGGGTTTCGCCGTTCTCGCTCTCCTGATCGCGTGCGTGGGGCTCTACGGGACCATGTCCTACAGCGTCGAGCGGCAAGTCGGCGAGATTGGAATCCGCATGGCGCTGGGCGCGCAACGCGGGGCCGTGCTTTGGATGGTCCTGCGGCATGTTCTACTGCTGGCCGCAGTGGGGCTCGCGATCAGCGTGCCTGTCGCGTTAAGCGCGTCCCGGCTTGTCAAATCGTTTCTGTTCGAGACGCAGCCCAATGATCCGAGAACGCTAGCGTTGGCCGGTGTCGTCCTTCTAATCGCGGCGATTCTCGCTGGGTATGCGCCGGCAAGGCGAGCGTCCCGAATTGATCCGGTAGCTGCTCTGCGGCAGGAGTAAGACGCGGTTTGCCCTAACGCAGGCGCTCGCTGCGGCGTTTCTGGCGAAAGCGATTTATGGTCTGGAGACGATGCGGCAGATGACTGAACGTCTGCGCAATGACCGGCAATTGCGCTGCCCAGCAGGCCTTCGGTGATGTGAAATCGCGGCTCACGTAACTGGTGCCCGGGGCGGGACTTGAACCCGCACTCGCCTTGCGGCGAAAAGGATTTTAAGTCC